>WAHY01000017.1:17184-20827 GCA_009873635.1 Nitrospinota bacterium | reverse complement strand
CTTGTTCAAATTGGTGAAAACACGCCTGTAAGGGACTTGGCAGAAAAACTAAAATGCACCCCGAATGACGTCATCAAAGAGCTTATGGTCTTCGGTATCCTGGCCAACATCAACCAGACTTTAAATTTCGACCTAGCGAGTAAAGTTGCTGACAAACTCGGGTTCGAGGTTGAACTGCAAATTGAAAAATCTGAGTTGGATTTCTCTGAAGAGGAAGACGACAACCCCAAAGACCACACCGCCCGGGCTCCCATTGTAACTATTATGGGACATGTTGATCACGGTAAAACATCTTTACTGGACGCCATCCGTAAAACTGAAGTGACTAAATTTGAAGCTGGTGGAATCACTCAGCATATTGGTGCTTATCAAGCACACATTAAAGGTTCCGCTATCACCTTTCTCGATACACCTGGGCATGAAGCCTTTACCGCTATGAGGGCCAGAGGTGCGCAGGTAACAGATATTGTCGTTCTGGTTGTCGCCGCCGATGACGGAATCAAACCCCAGACAAAAGAAGCGGTCCATCATGCTGAAGCCGCTGGAGTTCCAATTCTTGTTGCCATCAACAAGATAGACAAGGCCGACGCAAAACCTGATGAAGTAAAAAAACAGCTGGCAGACCTTGGCCTTCTTCCTGAGGACTGGGGCGGGCAAACAATTTACGTTGAAGTTTCTGCTCTAAACGGAACAGGCATAGACAACCTGCTGGAAAACCTGCTCCTGCAAGCGGAAATTATGGAGTTGAAAGCCAATCCGAAACTCCTGGGCAAAGGAGTTGTAATAGAATCCAAACTGGATAAAGGGCGTGGACCTATAGCCACCTTGATCATAGAAAGAGGCACCTTGAAAGTTGGCGAACCTTTTATTGTTGGATGTTATTTTGGAAAAGTTCGAGCTCTTATTGACGACAAGGGTAAAAAAATTAAAAAAGCCTTTCCCTCAACTCCTGTAGAAGTTGTGGGTTTACCAGATGTTCCTCAACCCGGGGACCACTTCATGGTGGTTCGGGACGAGAAAAAAGCACGACAACTCAGCAACCTGAGACTACAGGAACAACGGGAAATCCAATTGGCCAAATCCACCAGAATTACCATGGATGATTTGCATCAGCAGATCATTGAAGGTCAAATCCAAGAACTCAATCTGATTATCAAGGCAGACGTCCAGGGATCGATTCATGCTGTTCAAGAAGCATTCGATAATCTTGGAGATAAGGAAGTTCGAATTAAATGTATTCACGATGCGGTAGGAGGTATCACCGAATCGGACGTTCTCCTGGCCAGTGCGTCTAACGCAATCATTATTGGTTTTAACGTGCGCCCCACAGACCAGGCTTCAAGACTGGCCACTCGGGATAAAGTAGACATTCGCCTCTACAGCATTATTTATGATGCCATAAATGATATGAAACAGGCCCTTGAGGGTATGTTGGCACCAAAATTCAAAGAAAAAATTATTGGCAAGGCAGAAATCCGCGAGGTGTTTACAATTCCAAAAATAGGCACCATCGCAGGTTGCCATGTCCTTACCGGAAAGGTTGAGCGCAATTTGGAGGCCCGACTGATTCGAGATAATGTAGTGGTCTACCAGGGAAAGATTGCCTCCATTAGAAGATTTAAGGATGATGTAAAAGAAGTTGCCGCAGGATACGATTGCGGTATTTCAATCGAAAAATTTCAAGATGTGAAACAAGGTGACGTGATCGAACCGTTTATTCTGGAGGAAACTGCAAACTAAAATGCGGTTTTCAGCTAAGAAAGATGATCATTGGCTGTTGTTCCATTAAATTTTATTTACACGGAAACAGATCATTAAAAGGTAAGCGTCAGGTTGTCAGATCAATAAAAGACCGGCTCAAAAACAACTTCAATGTTTCTGTTGCAGAAGTTGGAGACCAGGATAATTGGCAAAGTCTTCATATTGGTATCACCGCTGTAGGATCTGACCGCCCATATATGGATGGGTTGATGACAAAAGTCGTTGATGCCATTGACAGGATGAACCTTGCTGAAATCACTGACTGTAAAACCAAAACCATGAATCTTGGTTCCGAGTGACTTTGAACATAAAGGTTTTTTCATGCGTTTCAAGCGTTCTCAAAGAATTCAGGAGCTCCTGCTTGAAGAAATATCCAAGCTGATTCAGAGCGGTTTAAAAGATCCTCGGATAGGTTTTACCACTGTCACCAAGGTTGAGGTTTCTGACAACCTCAAACACGCGAAAATATTTGTCAGCGTAATGGGATCTGAGCAGGAAAAAGCAGACACCCTGGAAGGTCTAAAAAATGCTAAAGGCTATATTCGTAATACGCTAGGGAAGAATCTTTACTTAAAATACCTTCCTGAGCTGGAATTTCGTCGGGATGACAATGCCGATCATGTTGAAAAAATATCAAGGATACTCAATGGGCTGCACTCTGAACCAGGTGGTCAACCTCTATAAACCGTCTGGCCCCTCTTCTTTTTCCATGGTTAAGTCGGTCAAAAAGATTCTGGGCGTCAAAAAAGCCGGACATATTGGTACCCTGGACCCCATGGCAGAAGGTGTTTTACCAATTTGCCTGAACCAATCTACCCGAATTATTCAGTTTCTTAGCCCTTTATCCAAGCATTATCAATGCACTATGGTTCTGGGAACCGCTACAGACACCCAGGACTCGACTGGAAAGGTGGAATTTGAAGGAAATCCTTCCAAAATCACAGAAACAGAGATCCGAGAGCTGCTGAAAACCTTCATTGGGGAGCAGAAACAGCTCCCCCCGATGTACTCAGCCAAGAAAAACAAAGGAATTCCTCTTTACAAATTAGCTAGAAATGGTATTACTATCGAGAGAGAATCCGTCTCAGTTCATTTTTATTCCATTGATTTTATTAATATGGAAGAAAATCGGGTAGAATTTGAAGTGCATTGCTCTGCGGGAACTTACATCCGCACCCTTTGTCATGATATAGGTCAAAAGCTTGGTTGCGGTGCGCATATGTCGGGATTGATCCGAAAACAGGTAGGAGTGTTTGCTAAAAGCACTTCCATCAGTCCTGAAGCGTTGGAAATGGCAAGTAAATCCGGGAACCTAGCTGACAAGCTTTTTACAGTAGAAAAAGCTTTAGAGTTTCTTCCCGAAATCCGTATCAAAGATGATTTCGTGGAACCTGTTGCCAACGGCAATGCTCTGCCAAAGTTTTCATTAAAAGCTTGTCCAGAAACGTTTGAACCCGGGATAATGATGCGAGTTTGCAATGGCAGCGATAAAGTGCTTGCTGTCGTTGAACCCCTCGTCAATCGGAGCCAGTTGGAGCAAATGGCACCAGAAGATATAGCGTTTAAATTAAAACGTGTTTTAATATAGTTTTTGAGTATAAAAAATTTAAAGGAAAAAGATTGGAGTGTTTTCGCAGGGGCACTAACCCAATAGTGCCTCTACTAAAACATTTTCCAATCGTTTTCCCATACTTAACGAGTTGGAGAAAAAAACATGGGATTGAATGCAGAACAAAAAAATACTGTCATTACAGATTACAAGCTTCATGAAAAAGACACGGGGTCTTCAGAAGTGCAGATTGCGCTGCTGACTAAACGCGTCACCTATTTAACCGAACACTTCAAGACGCACTCCAAAGACCACCATTCCCGGCGCGGATTA
>WAHY01000017.1:0-17087 GCA_009873635.1 Nitrospinota bacterium | reverse complement strand
AGATTACAAGCTTCATGAAAAAGACACGGGGTCTTCAGAAGTGCAGATTGCGCTGCTGACTAAACGCGTCACCTATTTAACCGAACACTTCAAGACGCACTCCAAAGACCACCATTCCCGGCGCGGATTACTCAAGCTGGTGAGCCAGAGACGAAAACTTCTGGATCACCTTAGAAAAGAAGATATTAGCCGATACCAGAGTATCATTTCAAAGCTTGGCATACGCAGATAATAGCGCCCAACCTTCCCTGAGTTCTCAGGACAAAAATATATTGGAGATTAATTAATGGAAAAAGTAGAAATAGATATAGATGGAAAAGTGATTTCACTTGAAGCCGGCGATCTTGCCAGGCAAGCTGGAGGCGCAGTCGTTGTCCGGCAGGGCGATACCATGGTGTTGGTAACCGCAACCATGGCAAAAGAAGCCAGGGAGGGAATAGATTTTTTTCCCCTGACTGTTGATTACAGAGAAAAAACTTATGCTGCCGGTAAAATTCCTGGCAGTTTCTTCAAGCGGGAAGCTCGACCGGGAGACCTTGAAACCCTGATTTGCAGGTTGATCGACAGGCCTATCAGGCCTCTGTTCCCCAAAGGTTTCCGGAACGAAACCCAAGTCGTAGGAATTGTCATCTCGCATGACCAGGTCAACTCTCCGGATATCAATGCAATAACCGGAGCTTCTGCTGCGTTGATGATATCCGACATTCCTTTTGAGACGCCTGTTGCTGGAGCCCGTATTTCCCGGGTAAATGGCACGCTGATTTTCAATCCCACTTACGATGAAACCGCAAGCAGTGATCTGAACCTGATCATGGCGGGAACAGCTGATGGAATAGTGATGGTTGAAGCGGGTGCCAACGAAGTTAGCGAACAGGACATGATGGAAGCCCTGGAGTTTGGCCATGAAAGGATTAAAAAAGTAATCGAAATTCAGATCAAGCTCCGTGAACTTCTGGGCAAAGAAAAACTTGCTGTAGAAGAACCAAAAACAGATGAAGACCTTAAAAACAAAATTCATGAACAAGCGGCAAGCAGCCTGAATGAGGCCATGCAAATTGCCGGGAAACACGAGCGTAGTGATGCCATCAAGAAAATTAAAGAAGGTATTCTTGAAGGATTGACCCCTGAAGAACAGGAAGAAAAAGCAGGTGAGGTCAGTGATATTTTTCACGATCTTGAAAAAGACGTTGTGCGCAACCTTGTTCTCGACAAACAGTACCGGGTAGATGGCAGAGGGCTGGAAGATGTCCGGCCCATCAGCATAATGGTTGGCTATCTTCCACGTGTGCACGGTTCCGCTATATTTACCAGGGGTGAAACACAGGCTCTCGTCACCACCACTATGGGAACATCCGTAGATGAACAACGACTCGATAGCCTGGAGTTTAAAGGTACTAAATCTTTTCTACTGCATTACAACTTTCCGGCATTTTGTACTGGTGAGGTCAAATTTATAGGTGGCCCGGGAAGGCGTGAAATAGGCCACGGTATGCTTGCTGAACGGTCTCTGGTTCCCATACTACCAGGTAAAGATAAGTTCCCTTATACAATCAGAATTGTTTCTGAAATTCTGGAGTCCAATGGTTCTTCATCCATGGCTTCAGTCTGTGGCGGTTCGCTTTCGATGATGGATGCAGGTGTCCCCATCAAAGCACCTGTCGCGGGAATCGCTATGGGATTGATCAAGGATGGCGAAAGGGTCGCAATTCTTTCCGACATTCTTGGTTCCGAAGACCATCTTGGTGATATGGACTTTAAAGTAGCGGGCACCACCAATGGAATCACAGCCCTGCAAATGGATATCAAAATTGATGGACTCGACCGTGAACTCATGGGTAAGGCCCTGGAGCAGGCTAAGGAAGGCCGTATGCATATTCTGGGTGAAATGGATAAAGCTATCGAGACTCCAAGAGAGCAAATGTCCAAATACGCACCAAGGATCGTACAGATCACGGTTCCAAAAGATAAAATTCGCGATGTCATTGGGCCTGGCGGTAAAGTCATCAGAGATATCATTGATAAAACAGGTGTCACGATCGACATCAATGATGACGGAATTGTTTCAATCGCTTCATCCGATGAAGAAGCCGCGAACAAGGCCATTGAGTATGTGCAAAACCTGATTCAGGAAGTTGAAATCGGCAAAATCTATCTCGGCAAGGTCAAGAAAATTGTAGATTTCGGAGCTTTCGTGGAAATCTTTCCCGGAACCGACGGCCTTGTACACATCTCACAAGTATGCGATCGCAGAATCAAAAATGTCAGTGATGAGATTCAGGAAGGTGATGAAATCAGAGTCAAAGTCATTGATGTGGATCAGCAGGGCAAAGTGAAACTCAGTCGCAAGGAAGCCCTGCGCGAAGCAGTTCCTACTGTCTGATTTACCAGTTAAAAAATTAAAAGGGAAGGGCATTTGCCCTTCCCTTTTTTATTTCTAGCAAATAAGACTCTAATAAGAACAGATGAATGCTCCAATCAAAGTTTCCATTCTTTGATCCTTTCAATGGAATCATGGTGCGTGAGATCGAAGTGGATTGGAGTCACCGATATATATTTTTTGCCCACCATCACACAGTCGGCTCCTTCTTCAACTTCGTCAAACCTCATTTCTCCTGCCATCCAGTAATAGGTGTTGTTTCTTGGGTCCACTCGTTGGTCAAACGACTCAACCACCCGCGATTTTCCCTGACGTGTAACAGCCACACCGGCAATTTCATTTTCCGGAACAGGAGGAACATTGACATTCAAAATAACGCCTTCAGGCAACCCTCTTTCCAACACTTTTTTAACCAGCTTTCGGGCAAATTCAGCCGCAGGTTTAAAATCCGGATTTTCATACGTGTCCAGAGAAATCGCGATACCTGATACCCCCATAACCATCGCTTCGGTCGCGGCTGAAACCGTTCCTGAATAAAGCGCGCAGATACCCAGGTTGCCGCCCAGGTTAACACCGGAAACAACTATTCGAGGCGGTTCATCAAGTAATACAGCTATGGCCAGCTTTACGCAGTCGGCAGGGGTTCCATTAACAGCATAACCAATGAGCTTTCCTTCCTCCTCAACTTTCCTCACCTTGAGAGGTTGGGTCAAAGTAATGGCATGCCCCATGGCGCTTTGTTCCGTTTCGGGAGCAACAATGATAACTTCGTCATCCTGGCTGAGCTCCCGATACAGGGTTCTCAAACCCTCTGCATTAAATCCATCGTCATTACACAGCAATATCATAGGGAATAAATAGGGGTTGGATTGTAAAAAAAAGGGGCGTCACCTGCCGGGAACGCCCCCAATTTTGAAACACTATCAGCCGACGTGAGTGCTGATTAATTATGTTTATCGAAATACTCTTTAGACCCTGTTGGATCAGGCTTCATACCATCTTCACCCTCTTTCCAGTTCGCCGGGCACACTTCCCCATTGTTTTCATGGAACTGAAGAGCATCAACCATTCTCAAGGCTTCTGCTACATTTCTTCCCAGAGGCAGATTATTTATGAGCTGATGTTGTACCACACCTTCCTTGTCTATCAGGAAGAGTCCGCGAAATGCAATCCCCGCGTCATGCATGACCCCGTAATCATAGGTGATTTTCTTATTCACATCCGCAACAAGGGGATAGTCTATATTACCGAGACCGCCTTGTTTTCGATCTGTATTTCTCCATGCCAGATGTGAAAAATGGCTGTCGATAGACACGCCCAGTACCTCCGTATTGCGTTTTTTGAACTCATCCATACTGGTACTGAACGCAATGATCTCAGTCGGGCAGACAAATGTAAAATCCAATGGGTAGAAAAATAAGACGACATACTTTCCCTTATAGTCAGAAAGTTTGATTTCCTTAAAACTGCCATCAGGCATCACAGCCTGAGCGGTGAAATCTGGTGCAGGCTTTGCAACTAATGCGGACATATATAGCTCCTATAAATAGAATCAGTGTTTAATGAAAGGCTACTCTATCACAAGTTTTATAAATCATTCAATTGCCATCGGCAATTTTTGTTTGTTATTCAAAACAGTTTTTATCCCATTGGTCCCCTCTCTACCTTGACACACCGGAGCACCCTACTTACAATAGTTTAGCGGAGTACCTCCGCAGGTAATGGAAATAGCTTTTCTTGGCAGGCAAAGGGGTATCGCAGCTCAAAAAGTCGTTGCTCATTAGGCCCACGCCAAGTGACTAACTATAAAATTTTTATGGAAATACTATTTTTAGGAACCGGGACCTCGACCGGGGTTCCCTCTCTGTGCTGCAACTGTGAAGTTTGCCTGTCAGAAGACCTAAAGAACAAGCGTTTGCGTTCGTCGATTCTGGTCCGAAACAACAATCATACTATTCTCGTAGATACTTCTACCGACCTCAGGCAACAATGCCTGCTTTACGGAATTAAAAATATAGACACCGTCCTCTATACCCATCACCATGCGGATCATGCTCACGGAATTGATGAGCTCCGCAGCTTCAATTTTTTTAATAAAACAGAAATACCCATCTACGGCAACGCAAATACGCTTAGACGCCTGAAAGAGAATTTCAGTTATATTTTTGGCGAAGCCGAACAAGTTGGCGGTGGCATTCCACAATTGATTCCAAGAGAATTGGAAGATAAGATCTATAACTTTGGAAATATTCCTGTAACCCCGCTGGATATAGAACACGGGAAACTGATTATCAATGGATTCCGATTCCAGGATTGCGCCTACATCACCGACTGCAGCGGAATTCCAGATGCAACGGGCAAAAAATTAAATGGATTGAAGGTCCTGATTCTGAATGCTCTTGGGTTCAAACCCCACAAAACCCACTTCAATCTAAGTCAGGCTCTCGAAGCCGCAAAAAATATCAATGCGGAAAGAACCATACTGACCCACATCAACCATCAATTTGATCATGAAAAAGTATCCCGGGACTTGCCTGAAGGAGTGGAACTGGCCCTGGATGGAATGCGGATAACCCTATAAATCATCAGTCTGGGATGCAATTGGAATGCTCGTCGACCGGGCAAGCTGTAACTTACTCAATAGTGCTATTGTCACCAGCAACTCGCCGGTCAATCGAGGTCAAAATCTCGCAGAGGTTTTTCATCGGATTTATCCACATGCTTTTGTGATTCCTTGAAAATTTCATCCAGCACACGGCCCCGCTCTTTCTGGTTTTCACTGTGTTTCTGGAACATATTCTGCTGTTCCTTTTTCTTGTTCTCCAGTCCCTTCACCATATCAGTTAAGGAAGCCACAGGTTTGGGTTTTCTTTCCTCCCAGATCACCGCGCCGGTCTTGTTATCCACTGTCAGTTTAGTCTCGCAACAAGGACAAACAACCTCTATTTTTTTTGATCCCATCACATAACTCGAAACAAAGTCATTAATAACTTGCCTCCACACCGGGAAGCCGTTAATAATTATATCAGATTTACAAGTCTGGAATAAACTCCGGGAAAAAACATGAAAGGCTACTTCATTACAGGAACCGATACCGGTGTGGGGAAAACAGTGGTCACTGCCTGCCTTGCCGCTTTTTTCAAAAGCCGGGGAGAAGATGTAGGGGTGATGAAACCCATCGAAACCGGAGTTAGCCCGGAATGCAGTTCTTCTGCCAACTCCGATGCCAGATTTTTGATGGAAGTTACGGGTGTCCGGGACCCTCTGGAAGATGTCTGCCCTTATACACTGAAACCCGCGGCCTCACCCTATCAGGCTGCTCGGATTGAGGGGAAAGAACTCGACCCGGAAAAGATTCTGGATCGTTTTCGCGCACTCCAGTCCAGACACTCCATGATGCTTGTGGAAGGGATAGGTGGCTTATTAGTACCGATAACCGGTCATTATAATGTGGCAGATCTGGCTTTAAAGGTGGATCTTCCCCTCATTATCGTCAGCAGGGTGAAGTTGGGAACATTGAACCACACCCTGTTGACCATCAACGCCGCACGTGAGAAAGGATTGCAGGTGAAAGGTGTGATTCTCAATTCAACCGATGCAGAGGAATGGGATGCAATTGAAGCCGAGCAGGGTTCCCTGATTGAAAAGCTTTCAGGCACACCCATCCTCGGCGTCTGTCCGCATATTCATGATATTTCCAGCGAAAAAGTCAATGAGAACCCCGGGCTTTTTCAAAACCAGTTCCACCATCTATAACAATAAATATACAACATCCATCAGGGTCAGGCTTTAAACTCGTAGCCCTTTTCGCGGTGAGTGATGATATGTTGGGGAGATTGCGGTTTCTTCTCAAAATACTTGCGCAAACGCGCCACGAAATTATCTAAAGTACGGGTTTCGGTTTGTGGGTCATAACCCCATACTTTTTCCAATAACTCTTCACGTTTAACAATATTGCCTCTTTGTGATACCAGAAGTTTCATCAATAACGCTTCTTTCGCCGTCAGGTAAAATTCGCCAGTACAACCCTTGGCTTTACCGCTTACGAAGTTTATCCACATATCACCAAAATGGAAAACTTCCTGGTCGTGCACGGGTTCCTTGTACCACTCCCAACGGCGCAGGATTCCTTTGACCCTCAAAAGGAGTTCCGGCAGATGAAATGGCTTTGCCAGATAATCATCGGCCCCGGCTGCCAGACCCAACTCTCTGTCTTCATCGGTAGACTTGGCTGATAACATCAAAATTGGAAAACGAACATCAGTATTACGAATCCGCTTTGCCACTTCCAGTCCACCCAGTTTTGGGAGCATGATATCCAGTATCATCAGGTCAAAATCTTCGTTACCAAGAATCTCAACCGCTGACAGACCGTTATCGACAACCGTAACCTGATACCCCTCCCGCTCCAGATTGAATTGCAATCCTTTAGCAAGGTGGGCTTCGTCTTCAACAACGAGAATTTTTTTTTCGTTATTATCCATCACTCATCATGTTGGCGGGTCACTTCGACTTCGCGACTGACCGGAAGCAGGATTGAAAAAGTTGAACCTTTTCCCCTGCCCGGGCTGGCAACTTTCAGCCGGCCTTTATGGTTTTTTACAATTTCACTTGAAATGAAGAGACCAAGCCCCGCCCCTTCAATATTCTGAGTGTCCTCATTTTGAACCCGGTAAAACTTCCTGAAAATCTTTTTCATGTCCTTTTTTTCAAAACCAAAACCCTGGTCTTCAAAGTCCACGGCCCAATACTTCCCGCTCTTATGGAGATGTATTTTCAATGGCGACCCGACCGGAGAATACCTGATTGCATTGCTGATAAGGTTGTTAAATACCATACGTAGGGCTTTGGGGTCCAGGTTGAGGGTTGGAGATTCCTCCAGTTTTAAATCCACAAGACATTTTTTTTCTTCCAACTGGCGTTTGTGTCCCTTGACCACATCTACAAGGAACTCTCCCAGGTTCACAGGAAGAAACTGCAAAGCCATGCTAGTAGGGCCAGCCTTGCTCGATTGCAGGATATTTTCGATCAGTTCAGAAAGACGTTTAGTGTCCGACAACATAGTTTCAACAAAGTCTTTTCCTTCCTCATTAGAAACATCCTGGTATTTTAAGGTCTCAAGGTAAAGTTGAATGGAAGCGAGAGGAGATTTCAACTCATGCGATACACTGGATACAAAATTACTTTGCATCTGGTTCAAACGGTTCTGTTTATTCCAATAAACAAATATGACGTAAACACCGGCGAGAATCAGAAGCATGAGGAAACAGCCCTCAAATAAAATCAACCACTGAATTTCAACGGTGAATAAATCGGGACGGATTCTCTGGGCAAACTTCTTGATAGCCAGATTATTTTCCAGGTACCAGTTGATCCATACCACCATGAGGACTATCCAGGCAATCTGCACCCCGATGAACACCATGATAGGATGGAACAGATTTCGCAGTCTACCCATTAACCATCACCCCCAAGTTCCGATAACCCTGCATTTTCGGCAACCCCCTGATTTCTACCCGTTTACCAAGCTAAAATCCTGCATCAACAACTTGATTATACCCCAGCAGATGGTGGATACAACCCAGAGAGCTCAGATCTATACATCTAACCAAGCTCCTCGCGATTTACTTTATTTCCAGGAGGATATTACATAAGTTTTACATATATCCTGGTTAGCTTCAGGTTAAGATTGTAGGGTGAAAGAGACCTATTTAGCTAACGTGAGGGAGCATTTCCATGACCATTGAGTCTACTGAGAAATACCAGCTTAAATTCAATCCAATAGCGACAACCGTTCTTTCCCTTGTGCATTTTATGGCGTTGTTCGCTTTTTTCCCATTTGCATTTTCCTGGAGTGCTGTAGCAGTAATGTTTTTTCTCTACTGGGTCACTGCTTCGCTAGGCATCTGCCTGGGTTATCATCGTTATCTAACTCATCGGGGATTTTCACTCCCCAAATGGGCGGCATACACGCTTGTTTTATTTGGGACTCTGGCATGCCAGAACGGTCCTATCAAATGGGTTGGACAACACCGCATTCATCATGCAGGATCAGACACACCGGAAGACCCCCACAGTGCCAAAAAGGGTTTCTGGTGGGCTCATCTTAACTGGATGTTTTATACACACTCCAGGTTTGATGACGAACAAGTTCTACGCGACTACACGAAAGATTTTTGTGAAGACCCGTTTTATAAATTTCTCGATAAATATTTTGTTTTAGTTCAAGTAGCCTTCGGATTTATGTTGCTTGCCATCGGCGGACTTCCCTGGGTTATCTGGGGCGTCTTTGTCCGGCTGGTGGTTGTTTACCATTCAACGTGGTTGGTGAACAGCGCGGCCCATTGCTTTGGCTATGTAACCTTTCCCCTCAAAGATGATCTTGCGACAAATTGTTGGTGGGTAGGACTGTTAGCCTGGGGAGAAGGCTGGCACAATAATCACCACGCTTTTCCAAAGTCAGCCCGGCATGGTTTGCGGCCTTGGGAAATAGATATGACCTGGTGGGCTATATGCTTTTTGGAAAAAGTCGGCCTCGCTAAAGATATCAAAGTAGCCCAGTTGATACCGAGACCGGAAAACTCAGAAAAAGAAGCACCCGCTTTTACAGGAAAAATTGTCACTCAAACAGCCTGACAGGCGTTAAAAAAATTTTTTAAAAGCCGCATCCTATACGGGTGCGGCTTTTTTATTGTTCTTTATTTATTGAGCAAAAGAAGATCACGATAATTGCTCGTGCTGTTAGCCGTCAAATTCCAAATGATAACCCGCATATTTACGTAAGTTGATCACCCTGTTTTCAAAGATCAAGTATTGCCCTTTTATACCTGTCAACCGGTCTGTGAACTCCGGAATTTTATCGAGATTATGACTGACTATCTTTTCAGGAACCGACATGACAGGATAAACCAACTCTTCAACCTGTGCGTCTACCACCGCATACTTTTTTAATTCTGACGGGAAAAGCGTATGCGCCTTATCACGGTAACTGAGCAGGTCTACATCTTCCACCTCTCCTTTAAGCATTTTTCGCCAATTGGTTTTATCAGCAAATTCTTTTGCAATGGCGACTTCTATCTGGCCTGAAAGAATTCTTTCAGGAACCCTGGCTATGATCAACCCTTTTAAGGCACCCTGATCGATCCAACGGTTTGGAATATTGTAGTGACGGGTGATACCTACTTTCACTCCACTGGTTAATGAGAGATAAACAAAATGATCAATATTGCAATGTGTGCGCCAGAACTCACGATCAGCCTCATTTCCTTTTTCGTGCTGACAAAGTTCCGGACGAACTGAACACATCGCATTTTCCGGAAGATCTCTGGAGCAGGGGAAACAATATCCCTGATCATAGGATTTACGGGTTTTCCGCCCGCATTCAATACAGGTTATCGTGCCTGCCCACTTTAAACTCAACGTCTCGCCAATATGAGCATTTAGTGGAAAAGAATTTTTATCCAGATTTAAAAAATACTCGATAGGATTCTGAGCTTCCACATTCATTTTACGGAGCTGACCCAAAACTTTCATACATAAACCTTTAAAAAACTAACGGCTCTCCCTTTCATGAGTTTTGAACAAGAAATAGTCCAGCACCAAAACTGCGAAAAAAACCGTTGCAACTACCGTTATCGAATCGAAAACCAGGAAACTCACTAGAAATAACAGGAGGTAAAAAAATACTTTTTGCACTTTATCAGGATTGGTAAAAAACATGACAAGATTATAAGCCACTCAACACCCCTCTGTAAAAGTCAAAGAAATAAATGCAACGGCACAAATGAATTAATCCGAATACGGATAAAAATAACCTGCCAAATATCAACAGTTTTCATTACATACACATTAATACAGTACAAATCCTTTAAAAATTAACAAAACTGATACAATAGAACTGCTAGCACCCTCTCAAAGTTTGGCATAGTACTTATAGGGGAGAACAAAACAGGCTTACATAATCCGATAAGGGATAATTTAACAGGCTGCATATTTCCGTCATGAGTTTAATAGACATTCACGATCTCGTTAACGAGAACGAGCCGCTTGCTTCTCTTCCCTCCACTTTTTACGGCTGCAGAAAGTGGTTGCTGATCCCTCCTGCGATTTTGATGACATTGCAGAAATTATAAGTATTGACCCCTCCTTGACTTTACGTCTCTTAAAAATTGTCAACAGCGCATTTTATGGGTTCCGTGGTGAAATTGACACGGTTACTCACGCACTGGGAGTTATTGGAACCGAACAACTGATGCGGTTGGTTTTAGCCACTACAGTCGTGCAACAATTCAAAGGCATAAAAATGATAGTTATGGATTACTTCTGGAAGCATAGTGTTGCCTGCGGATTAGCTGCCCGAGCCATTCATCATACGCGAGGCGAATATGACGGTGAAAGGATTTTTTTAGCAGGCCTTTTGCATGACATTGGCCGTTTGGTGATGTGCCTTAAATCACCTGATCAACTGAGGACTGTTTTAGATTTCGCAAAAAAGAGTGGGGACCGTTGGCATAAAGCTGAAGCAAAATTTTTTGGATTTGACCATAGTGGCGTTGGTGGCGCGCTTATAAGATCCTGGCACCTTCCTGTAAGTTTACAGGAAGCTGTTGTACATCATCATTATCCTGCTTCAGCCAAGAACTTTCCTATTGAAGCCGCCACGGTCCATTTGGCAGACATCATCAGCCTGGTTTTAGACCCGGACCAAGGAAACGACATTAATTACAATAATAAAGGTGCGTGGGATGCGGTCCAGCTATCCGAAGACTTGCATCTACAACATATTACCGAGCAAGCAGAAGAACAGTTAGAAGAAGTAAGCCGAATATTTGTACAAACCACTTGACAAAACATCTATCCCTCCAGAAAAAACCTTTTTTGCCTTTTTTAATAATAAAAACCTGAGTCAAGTCAAGAAGAATTTTAGATGATTAAATTTTAAAGCTTGAATTGTTTAAGAACATAAGGGACACTATAAGGGTTAAGATTGACAGTGATCTTTGAGGTCCCAAGAACAAGGAGAAGCTTAATGGATGACTTAACAATTTCTAAAGGATGGTTTCAAGATAAAGGCGATGATAGCCCGGAAATAAAAAAGAAGTTCTGTGAGCACAGGGCCAACACTGTCACCCTGGACTACGATCTTGGGATTGAGTATTGCTCTTTCTGTGGTGCTTTAGCCCACTATAATCCAGATCTCGATGCTCTGGAGTGGACTCTACCAGAACACTTGCAAAAACAAAATTACAACTAGTTCGGGATTTTCATATCCCACATAAAAACCCCCCTGTTCACAAGTTCAGGGGGTTTTTTTTGTTTATGAACAACAACCAAAAATCGCTAAGGCAATTTGGTTCACCTGCCCATGATCGCCAACCAATCTTCAAGGCGTTGAATCTGCAGGTAGGAGTTTGACTGGCGGACATGCCCCATTTCTCCAGATGGCTTACCACCATAGTTATGACCAGGGTATAACATAATATGGTCTTCAATCTTGGATAAACGACGTGTTAAGGTATGGAATAATTCTTCACTATTGCCACCCGGCAAATCAACTCGACCACACCCCTGCAAGAAAAGTGTGTCACCAGCAATCAGGCTATCTGCAACACGGAAACACTGAGAACCTGGCGTATGTCCGGGAGTATGCAAAAAACTAATCTCTATAGAACCTATCTTAAGTTTGTCTTCCCCATCGACCTGTTTCATATCAGAAGTGGAAATTCCTGTGACCTGCTTTAATCCGTCCGCTTCATGTTTGTTTACATAAACGGGTACAGAGTGTTTTTCCATCAGTTCAGCGAGCCCGGTAATTTCGATTCCAAAAATCTCTCCTCCAACATGGTCAGGGTGATAGTGTGTTACCAGGGCACCTGTCAGACTCATATCATCTTCTTCTAATATTTTCAGGAGGCCGTCAATATCCCATGCAGGGTCAACCACCACGCATTCACGGGTTTCTGTGTCTCCAATCAAATATAGAAAATTTGCCATTGAACGTGCTGATGGGTCTTGGGTTCCCAAATCAATTCCTGACAATAACTGCTTGAAATAAACCGGACTATTTTCTGGCAAGGCTTACCCCCATTAATTGTTTGTTAATATTTTGTTCAACAAGTTCGCAAGTCGAACTCCTGCTTGAGCCAGCCGGAGGTTTATAATCTCCCGGCCTCTATTAATATAAGACTTTGTAATCCCATCCTTTTCGACTTTATAGGCTGCATTTAATGCCAAGCTTCTGGACTCGTTTGCCCAGTCATTTACCGTTGACTGGCTCCAGGTCGATATCTCAGTTGCCAGGATCTTTCCGTTTAAGTTTTCCGCGTAATTTGCAAGGGGCTTGCGCCAATCGATCAACCCGCCATCCCATAAATAATGCAGGCTGACGATTTTCCCCTTATATGGAAATCGAAGTGTCCCGCCGCCACGGTCTTTCTTATTTCCCAAATGCAGAGGTTGATGCACATCCCCTACAAAGTGTACCAGATATTTCAGCGCAGCTTTTTTTTGCTTTAAGGAAGATGACCGATCTTCTAAAATCTCTGAAAACTCCTTTATTTTTTCTGTAACGCATTCCAGGCTTGGGCAATCCCTTGATACTTTATAGGTCAACTCCTCTTCTACGATATTGGTATAATGCCAGGGATTTTGTTCTTTATTCTTTTTCCTTACAACGTCCGCCCAGGTTGCAACACCTACAAGGCTCTTTATGTTAAACTTTTGAAGTATTATTTTTTTAACTTCCGGCTGCAAATGGTCCTCGGCAATAAAACCAATGACCCGATGCCCTTGGGGACCCCATGCAGAGGAATCATGAGCATTTAAAACCAGTATTATTAAAGCCAGCCAAAACTGAAACCGAACACCAAAACTTTTCCGATTTCTCAACATATTTTATAATCCAATTTCAGGCGGAATCAAATTGAGCAAAATCGTTTCAATTTATCATACAGTGCGGTTTTGGATACTTATTTCTTTTTTAACCCCGACTTTAAGTATTGCCGCCATAGTGCTTGGTTTTTTTGACAAAAGCGGCAACCTTTCGCACATCATATCCAGATACTGGTGCAGACTTCTTTGCAAATGGAACGGTGTAAATGTAGAAATTATCGGGTTCGATAATATTCTTAATGACCGGCCTCAAATTTTCGTTTCAAACCATCAGGGCTATTTTGATATTTTCGCATTATCAGGATATCTTCCCGTGCAAATCAGATGGGTCGCCAAATCCAGCCTGTTTAAGATCCCATTTTTAGGCGGGGCAATGAATGCATCGGGTTACATCCCGGTAGAAAGAGATGATCGAAAGAAAGCCTATGAAGCATTCAACAAAACTTTGGAAAAAATAAAACAAGGATGCTCAATCATTATTTTTCCCGAAGGAACACGCTCTGAAGATGGTGAGATTGGCCCTTTTAAAAAGGGGAGTAATTTAATAGCCAGCCGGTCCAGGAACCCCATGGTTCCAGTCACTATTATTGGAAGCAGAGATATCATAAAAAAAGGGACCGCCAGTATCAGGCCGGGCCCTATAAAAGTAGTCATTTCACCACTTGTAGAACCAAGCAGTGATAAAAAAGAAAATGAGGAGCTTCTGCAATCTATTCGAGCAACAATCATAAAGAACCAGCATCAATACTCCTCGCAATAAACCACACCCTATGCAGGATCCACAATGAGTGATTGGTTTTTTAATTGCGGCTAAGTTCTCTATTCAGGCACGCTTTTCTTTTTGGATGAATTCCCAAACATCGGCGGGATGTTCACGGAGATCTTCAATGTTTCGCCAGACAGCACGAATCATTCCAGTTTTATCAATCACAAAAGTAGAACGTTCAATGTACTTCACCATCTGCCCCAGGTCATCTTCTTCTTTAACCACCCCATAAAGTTCAGTGGTTTTTTTATGTTCATCGGCCAACAAGGTGAAACCAAACTGGAAAACCTCGATGAATTGTTGATGTGAGTTCACACCATTCCAACTACATCCCAAGACTTCAACCTCACGGGTTTTGAATTTACGGTTCCATTCATTGAATCCAACCATAAGACGTGTGTCTTCAGGGCTACTGTCCTGCCTGTAAAAGGCCAGAACCACCCATTTTTTATCCTGAAAATCCTTCAGGCCGACCATTACCTTTTCTTCAGCAGATGGACTGGACGCGCCTGCTTTATAACCATAGCAGGCTGGTAATTGAAAGTTTGGGGCACGATCTCCAACCTCTAAATCATCAGGCATAAAAATCCTTTGGTTGATTATTTACAAAACAGACCTGCATAACAGGACCAAAAAAAACAGGGCTTGGGGAAATCTCCCGCAAGCCCACAATTGTATGAGGGAGCACGGCAAATTCAGCCAACATTTGCCAGCTTAAAAGCTTTTACACGGTTGGGCACTCCCAGATCCCCTTCCCCGGGGTATTAATCACCAAATGCGGCTTTGATCAAAGGCTCCACCTCGCCCTTTGCTTCCATCTCATCAAGGATATCAGTATCACCATAAAACTTGCCATCTATGAAAACCTTGGGAAGTGTCGGCCAATTTGTCATTTTGTTCAAAGCTTCTCGCTTAGACATGTCTTCTAAGCAATTAATGACTTCAAAAGGATAACCATATTTATTAAAAAACTGAATCGTCTCCACCGTGAAACCGCATTGCGGTGCCTGTTTAGTTCCCTTTCCATATATCAGAATCTTGTTTGCCGCAATTTCTTCTTTAATTTGATCTTCAATACTAGCCATTTATAGACTCCTCTAATAAATTTTTTGTCACAACCAATAATTTATACAATCAGGGGAAATTAGAAATAACTCAAGGGGTAGCGGTTTTCACTTCGGCCGCGTGGAGCCTGCCATCTTTCATGGCCGGGTCCAGAGCTTCCATAACCATGCGATGGCGATCCATGATCCCTACTCCTTCAAAAGTTTTTGAGGTAACGTGAATGATGAAATGATCTTTCATCCCCGTTTTATCCAAAGCGTTAACTTCCGCATCAGGCATTGCAGCCTGCACCAAACCAATTAAATCCGGAATACTGATCATTCTTATATTTATCTCCGTTTAGGGTTGAAACAACCTATTAGGTATATGATTCTATTTTTGCCAAAAAGATTTAATCTTTTCAAGCTTTTTACCTGATTTATCCCGAAAACTTCCATAACAAAATATACAAATACCATTGATTCTAAATGATATTTTGGTACATATCCGGAAACCGCACCACATTTGACGCAGAACACAAAAATTAAGTATAATTATAGAATCTTTTAGCACATAGATGCTATCTAATATAAGTAATTAGAACCATTTAAGAAAAACCGGAGGCATTCATGGCAGTCGATGTTGATTTTGTAAAAATCACTCCTAAAGCGAGTGAGGAGGTTATTAAACTTGTTAAGGCCGAAAATAATCCTGATATCGGGTTGCGCCTGGGAGTGAAAGGTGGAGGATGTTCCGGATTGTCTTACGACTTGCAGTTTACTCCGCAGGAAGACGGAGATACCATTATCCCACATGAAGGGTTTAACGTTTTTATGGATGCCAAAAGCATGATTTATTTAAAAGGCATGCAACTGGACTATCAGGATGGTTTACAAGGCAAAGGATTCGTTTTTGTCAATCCTAACGCAACCTCAACCTGTGGTTGCGGGGAGTCTTTTTCGATCACCTGACATTGTTTAACTCACCTCTTTCATACTTAACCCCACCTTAATTCATGGAAGGGTTTAAGTCACGCATCCCTTTTAGTGGATGCGTTTTTTTTACTCATGAACCACACTCATTTATTTCAAACCGAAGTTGAGCAAGTGAGAAACCAATGCGGTTATTTCACACTGGAAGATTGGTGTGTGATTTCAGCCAAGGGGCAGGACACTTTTTCTTTTCTGCAAACCCAGACCACTAATGACGTGTTGCAATTAGAAGCAGGTCAAGGCCAAAACAGTGCTATCACAGACCGTCAGGCCAGACTGATCGCGAACTTCTCCATTCACCGGGTGGGGGAGAGCGAAGCTCTCATTCTGGTGGAAACCTCACTAAAAGAAATATTACTAAACCATTTAGAGAGCTTCCATTTTAGAGAGGATGTAGTATTCGAGCCTTTACCCTTTGGGCTTTTGACCCTGCAAGGCCCTAAAAGCTCTCTGGTTATGAAAGGTATTTTTGCAGGCCAACCTATTCCTGACAAACCCAACGAAGTGACACAGCTTACCCTTGGAAAACATCAGGTTATCACTATTATAAAAAGCCTGACTGGGGAGGAAGGTCAAATTCTTTGCTTTCCAGGTGAATTGAAAGACAAGTTAACAGAACTAATTTTGAATATCAGCCCTGCTCCCGTTAAAGTCAACGAGAGCGCCCGCGAAATTCTTCGCATAGAAGCTGGAGTGCCCGTTTTCGACAAAGATATGGATAAAAAAAACATCCTGCCTGAAACCGGTCTGGAGCATACCTCGGTCAGTTATAACAAAGGATGCTATATCGGACAGGAGGTCATTGCCCGAATCAAAACCTACGGAGCACCAAACATGGCGTTAATGGGACTGACTGTTGAGGGAGTGGTCACACCTTCTATTAACGGCACCATAAAGCTCGAAGACAAAAAAATTGGAACTGTCAAAAGCTCAATACGCTCCGTCACCCTTGATAAAATAATCGCTCTGGCGTATCTGCAAAAAGACCACCGAAGCCCGGATATAGAACTGGATGTGA
>WAHY01000016.1:35618-40785 GCA_009873635.1 Nitrospinota bacterium | reverse complement strand
ATTTTGCAGGACAAGCGACGCATTCTTCCTTGTACCGCTTTTCTGGAAGGGGAGTATGGGTGGGATGGAATATTCTTTGGCGTACCCGTCATGATGGGTGCAAATGGAATTGAAAAGATCATCGAACTGAACTTGTCCGATGAAGAAAAAGCCGCGTTGGATATTTCAGCGCAGGATGTGAAGAAAACCTGCGATGAAATAGATTCTATCTTGAAGGGTGATTAAATAACCCGCTCTCCCGGCCTGGTATAATTGTGGTTTCCCAAAAGGTGTGCAGTTTTTTAAATCAGCCTGTTTAAGGATTGGTGTCGAGAGTTTTAGGGATCAGTGAATAAGGTTTGCGGGTCTTGTCTTTTATTTCAAATTCTTCATAAATAGCAACTCCTTCCGGTTTCCCATCACACTCCAGAGTGATGCTGTTCCAGAAATCTTTTCTTGCTTTCCAGCGCGGATTTTGGTGGTCGTTAGGGTCATCTTTTACACACACCCTCCATACCGTTCCCTTTAAAGTATTTCGAGAAATATCCAGAGTTATAAAATGGTTCATGAGTGCTCTTTTTGCCAGGTTGTCAAACACCTCTTTTGGGGCGGTGTACTCCTCTATTTTCTGCATGTCCGCAAAAGGTTTAAAAGTTGCTCCGCCTCCACCTGATACAATGTATATGGGGCCGTCTCCTCTAAGGTATTTGCCCGATTCTGATTTTATGACAGGTGTTTTCTCACTGGAACTCATGGGATGAAATCGCTCATAGGAGTGTTGATTACCAGCTAACACGAGGTCTGGGTTTAAGGCATTTAATTGTTTAAGAACGGTTTCCTTTTTGTCCTGATACCATGCTGTCGTGAGCGCCGGTTCATGGACAGCGAGAATGATCCAAAGCCCTTTTTGTCGAGCCTCTTCAATCCTTGGTTTTAACCACTTTGTTGGATCTTGCCAGGGATAATTATGGATAACACCTATCAGCGTGTTTCCCACCACTCGTGTTCCTTCAAAAGCTCTGGGTTTTGTGCCGTGTTCGGGTAAATTGTCGAATCCTGAATCAAGCGGATCGATTTTGTCCCAGCAACCTGAAGCTTTTGGTTTCCTTTTATTTGCGGGAAGGTCGTTATCGCCTGCCACAAAAATGCGTAACGGGTAAGGTGTGACCAGATTGTTTTTAATTTCTTCAATGAACCGGTCTGGGCAGGAGTCTGGAAACATTTCTGGCTGGTAAACGAAATCGCCAAGGTGCAGTAATGCATCGGGCTTAGTGTCGCGCATGGCTTTTTGTACAGCGTAAAATCCGGGTGCGTAAGCACGCTCCCCGGTGCCTGTATCACCGACTACTGTTATTCGTGTGATCGTTTCTTTAGGAAAGGGAGCCATGACTTTCTGGATATTCCAGGATTCATTTGGTGCGCTCTCACCGAGGGAATAATTTACAAACAGGGCGAGTGTTAAGAGAAAAATAATTTTCAAGGTGAACCATCTCATGATTAATTCCTTCTTCTCCCCTGCGGGAAGAGGGTTCAGGTGGGTATAAAATGCATACCTGCCGCTGATGTTTTGCCGGCTACCATAACACCTCTGGTAGAGTTTCAACAAAAGTACGAATTTCATCCCGTACTTTTCGATAATGACTCAATGCTTCTTCTTCGGTTTCTGCATTTTTAGCCAGCCTGGGTGGGTCATCAAATCCAAAATGTATGACCCGGGTCGAACAGTTAAAAACCGGGCAGACTTCACTGGCATGACCACATACTGTTATTACAAAGTCAAAAGGTATTGTTTCAAGCTCCTGCACTTCTTGAGACTTTTGACAGGTTATATCCACTCCAGCTTCTTGCATGACCTGAACTGCTTTTGGATTAAGACCATGTGCTTCGATTCCGGCCGAAAATGCAGTAAAGGAATCACTTTTTAAATGCCTTGACCATCCCTCTGCCATTTGGCTTCTGCACGAATTGCCAGTACATAAAAACAGTATTTTCGGTTTTTCAATCATAATTTTATCCAGAATACCACCCACATTCGTGGGAAGCAATTATAAGGGTTTGCCGATTCCTTGCTCAATAATCAATCGCCTCCAATAGTTAGAAGCCTTGCAACCGCCTCTTGAAGATTCATTAAAATGGCAGGCTTGATTTTCGATATATTTTCGCCTATATTGAGACAATATTTGCCTGGAGGTTTTATCATGCATCTCACCAAACGCCAGAGGGAGATTTACGATTATCTCAAGAAGCATATAAATGCTAAGGGGTATGCGCCGAGCATCGTGGAGATTGGCAAACAGTTCCAACTCAGTTCTCCAGCTACGGTGCACAAGCACTTGAGTCATTTGGAAAAAAAAGGGCTGATCAAAAAAAAACATAATTTGAGCCGAGCGATTGAAGTGTTGGAAGAACCGGTTCGGGAATACCCGGTTCTTGGGCATATTGCGGCAGGTAGTCCTATAGAGGTGATGGACCATCGCGAAGTGATGGCTCTTTTGCCAGACTCAGGCGACAGGGATATTTTTGTACTCAAGGTCAAAGGCAGTTCGATGATAGAGGACCATATCACGGATGGTGATTATGTGATTGTTGAACGCAGAGAAGTGGCTGAAAACGGGGAAACGGTTGTGGCTTTGATCGATAATGATCGGGCCACTTTGAAGCGTTTTTACCGGGAGAATGGCAGAGTGCGCCTGCAACCCGCTCATCCGGATATGAAACCAATTATTGTACGAGAAGGTGATTTTGCCATTCAGGGTGTAGTCATTGGGGTTTTGCGAAAGTTTAATGAATGACGAAACTACCCTAGTTGAAAGCAGGTTGAGTTTGAGACAAATTTTACATGTGGATATGGACGCGTTTTTCGTTTCGGTGGAAGAACTGCGCGATCCTTCCCTCAAAAATAAACCGGTGATTGTGGGAGGCAATCCCGAGGCCAGGGGAGTTGTAGCTGCCGCTTCCTATACAGCAAGGAAGTTCGGCATCCATTCTGCCATGCCGGTTGCGCAAGCGAAAAGGTTGTGTCCACATGCTATTTTTTTACGCGGATCAGGCAAGCGTTATAGTGAGTTCTCGGCAAAGGTGTTTAAAATTTTGAGAAGATTTTCTCCTCTGGTGGAGCCGATGTCTCTAGATGAAGCGTTTATTGATTTGACAGGTTGCGAAAGACTGTACGGCCCGGTACTGGAGTCTGCTGAGAAAATTCGTAAGGAAATCCGTGAAACACTTGGATTGAATGCTTCCATTGGAATTGCTTCCAATAAGCTCATTGCTAAAATTGCCTCGGCTCATTGCAAACCCAATGGAATGTTGTGGATTGCACCGGGTATGGAACAAAAGTTTTTAGCTCCACTGCCTATCCGATGTGTTCCGGGGATTGGACCCAAAGGAGCTACTGCATTAGAACGCAAGGGAGTAGGTTCTGTCGGGGACCTTGCCCGTATACCCCTTTCTACCTTGGAACAAGATTATGGGAAGTGGGGTCAATCGCTATATCGTAAGGCCAGGGGAATAAGCGATAGTCCTGTCATCAGTGAAACTGAAGACCCTCACTCAATCAGTCGTGAAACTACTTTTGAAAAAGATTCGACGGACCCGATTTTTCTTGAATCAACGCTCAGTTATTTGACCGAAAAAGCTGCGGCCCGGCTCAGAAAGAATAATTTGTTTGCTGGGACGGTAACATTGAAACTTCGTTACTCTAATTTTAAAACAGTAACTCGGTCGAAAAAACTGGATACGCCTTCGGCTGAAGACTATAAACTATTCAAAACCGGTATGAGATTGTTTCGGAGTGTATTCACACCCCGCACCCGCGTTCGCCTTATAGGAATTGCTTTTACTTCTTTAACGCCATCTCCTCTCAGGCAGGGGGATTTATTTAATAGTAAGTGTGGAAAAAATTGGGACGATTTGTATCAGGGTATTGACCGTATCCGAAATAAATATGGTTTTAAATATATTTTGAGGGCAACAAGCAACCGGTGTGACACTGGCTGATCAAAAAATAACCCCGGCCATCAATTCCGCACACGATCAGACTTGAGAAGTTATATGAGAGCAGTTCATTGGCTACCCTTCAATTTAAATGCCTCTTTGAAACGTTTGGCTAAACAAAGGACTAAGAGGTATTTGTCATTTGATTTTTAGTTGGAGTTTTAATTTTGAATCTTGAAAAAATAAGGAAAGAGTTCCCGGTGGTAAAAGAATTGATCTTCTTCGATCATGCCCGAGTGGCTCCTTTGCCAGCGAGAGTGCGAAATGTAGTAACAGGGTTTGTGGAAGATGCCACCAGTTATGGAACAGCTCATTATGAATCATGGATGGTTGAAGTCGATCGGGCTCGGAATAACTTTGCCCAACTTATTAATGCCGATAAAGATGAAATTGCATTCGTCAAAAATACATCTGAGGGATTGTCCATTGTAGCCAATGGCCTGGATTGGCAGACGGGCGATAATGTGGTTATCCCGGACATTGAGTTCCCGGCAAATGTTTACCCCTGGTGGAACTTGAAACGCCTGGGGGTTGAAACCCGCATGGTTCCTTCAGTGGAAGGGAGGATTTTATTTGATGATCTGGTCAAACAAGTGGATGCGCGGACTAAGCTGATATCCATCAGTTCAGTAGAGTGCAATAGCGGCTTTCGTTGTGATCTCAACCGCATTGGTTCGTTCTGTAAGGAAAAGGGAATTCTTTTTTGTGTCGATGCCATTCAAAGCCTGGGCGTTCTTCCTATGGATGTGAAACGTGACCATATCGATTTCCTTTCGGCAGATGGACATAAGTGGATGCTCAGTGTCGAGGGGCTGGGAGGGTTTTATATTTCTAGGGATGTTCTTGAGAAAGTATATCCTGTAACGGTGGGGTGGGGGAACATGGTTAATGCAAACGACTTCATGAATTATGAGTTTACATTTCAACCTAACGCGCAACGGTTTGAAGAAGGCTCGCTCAATACCATTGGCATCCACGCGTTTGGCACGGCATTGGAACTTCTACTTGAAACAGGAATAGAAAATATTGAAAAGCGGGTGATGGATTTGGGCGATGAAATTCTTGAACAACTGGCAGGGCGTGGACTAAAAGTTTACAGTTCCACCCGCCCTGAAGAACGTTCGGGAAACATAGCTTTCATTATGGATCAGGATATCAGCCAGCTGTATGAATGGATGTTGAAGAACAAAGTGAA
>WAHY01000016.1:28325-35519 GCA_009873635.1 Nitrospinota bacterium | reverse complement strand
CAACTGGCAGGGCGTGGACTAAAAGTTTACAGTTCCACCCGCCCTGAAGAACGTTCGGGAAACATAGCTTTCATTATGGATCAGGATATCAGCCAGCTGTATGAATGGATGTTGAAGAACAAAGTGAAGCTGACGGTTCGGGATGGTTTGGTCCGGCTCTCGCCGCATTTTTATAATACTGAAGATGAGGTCAGCCGGTTTTTTGATCTGCTGGATAATTATGGGGCTTGTTAACAATGAGACTGTTGTTGTTAAAATAAAAAACTTACTTTTTAACAGTCATTATGTCCGTGTCACAAAGTTTTTCAGTTTTTCTTTTTCCAGCATTTGGCGGGCAAGTTTGAGAGCGTCTTGTTTGTTTTTAAATTTATCAACCCTCACCTTATAGATCTTGTTATTATCTTGGATGACGAAAGCTTTATAGCCCTTTTTCACCAGTTTGTTTAAAAGGGTTTGAGCATAGGCTTTTGTTTTATAAGCCCCCACTTGCACAGTATATAACTTTGATGTTGAACTCTTTTCAGACTCTCCGGTTTTACTTTTTGCTAGAGATGGCTGGGAGATTTTTTGAAGAGGGACAGCCAGGGTTGCTTTATAAGAATTCATGGGAATGGGAGTTGTAATTTCATTTTGCTCAGCTGAGGTTGCTGGAAGTTGAGGAATTTCTTTTTCCACAGCCCTTGTTTTGCGTACCTTTGCTTTCAAAGGTATTTTGCTTTGAATTTTACCTGCCAGTACCGGTTTGGTCGGTGGAGAAATTGTTTCTTCATTAAAAGTTTCACTTTGGGCACTCTGGTGGTTTGAGTTTTCATCGTCCAGATTTAGCGCATGGTCCCATTCGGCTTTAAGTTGCTGAAGCTCCTCAATTTTTTTCAAATCATTGCTGGCATTTTTGGCTATAACCGTACTTTCAAATTGAGCCTCTTTTTCAGCGTTTTCAGGTTTTTTAACCAGGGCAGTCAGTTTATCAACCATTTTAGAAGTCATCTTGTTCAGGTTGAATTTGTTGGTCACAAACTGAATAGGAGCAAGCAGTGCCGTGGTGATTCCGGTTGGAATTTTACCAATGCCTGAAAAGTCGTGTTCTGTTTGTTCGGCTCGCCACAAGATCTCACCGGTACGTGTGTCTACCATTTCCACTGAGACGCTTAATTCGATTGAGGAGTGCACGATGAAGTAACTACGTTCTACCTTATTGATCCTGCTGAATACTATGGCATCGGCACCCAGAATCTCTCCAAAATGCATTGGGTTGATTGCAAGAAAATTAGCGGGGTTGTTAAGGTTATTCTGCTTTAACAAACCATCTACAATATATTTTTCCAATAAATTGAATTTGGATTGTTTCAGGTTGGCATGTAACCCCTGGCGGAATATTTTTGCCATTTCCATTTGTCCTGCATCACTTGCTTGAACCGGCAGAATAGCTACAGTTTGATTTTTTGATAAAGCGTTTAAATGACCTGATACTTTGGTTTGCAAATCTGAAGCACATGCTGAAAGCAGGGTGAGCAAAAATAACAGCCCGGAAAGCCTGGAAAGGTTTGAAATGTTATTTACCAAATTCATAATTAGTTAGTTGAAGAATCAAAATGGGCCATGCCTTCTTTGTAAAACTTTTTACCGGCAAGGCCGTTTTTATTTTTCAAAGTACCGACTATCAGGGAACTGCTGGCTTCATCAGAGGACTTAATTGTGTAGCTACCGGTGTAGAGCCCTGGCACAATTTCTTTCAAGGGTATGTTTGATTTCCAGCTTCCGATATCAAAATAGCCTGTTAGCCCCGGGTCGCCCCTAAGGTTTACATAGATTCTGTCGTTTGGTTTTAGCTTCAGTCCCGGTTTTAAATTCGTTTCTATGCTGGTGATCTTTGGAAGACGAATTTCTTCTTTCCAGCTATCGGCAGGGTCAGGAATCTCCTTCATCATATTCATAGAAAACATTTCTGCTGTTTTATAAAAAGCCTCGTCAACTTTTACATTGTCCATTTGATCTTGAATGATCTCGACAATCGTTGGAGAGAGTATTCCCGAATAAGTACTTTCCTTGTGTTCAGTTTCCCAGATAATGTCTCCTGTTCTCAGGTCCAGCATATCAATGCCTGCTTTTATGGACGTCTCCGCATGGATGCCACCTGTGAAGTTACTGGTGGATAAAACACGGGCTCTGATTACCGCATCAACACCCAGAATTTCCCGAAGCCTTTCCGGGCTTAATTCTAAAATCTTTTTATTGTCTGTCAGCCCAGCATTTTTTAGTTTTTGGTCAATGGTGTTCAGGGGAAGGTCGGTATACCCCAGAAAGCTGAAATAATTATAAAAACAATTGCGAAACAGTTCATGCGGAGATACATCTTCATGGCTTTGCTCTTCGAGGGTAAAAGGTAAAATGGCAACAGACCTGGGATGCATACTTGTATTAGTGATATTCTGCCGAATTTCCAAGTCAACAGTACCGCAGCCAATAAACATAAGACTCATTGCCATTGCTATTGATAGCTGAATGTAAGAATATACTCGGACCTGGCTCACAAAACGCGCCTCCGTATAAATCATTGAATACTTGATACTTTTGGTGATTCTGGGATCAATCTACTATAAGAAATCCTTTAAAAATTGTCAATATTTAAAGGAATTTATTAAAATTTTATCAATTTTGATGGTCCGAAGGATTTCACCCATTCAATATATTTTCATTCCTGTCACTTATCGGCATTTTCTGCAGTATGTATAAGTGGAGACATCTCCTTTTTATGGGAGAGTTGGACGCTTGATTCGAAATACCATATTTGCTAGAGTTACCAGAGATCGGATTGAAACAATTTAAGAGGATTTTTTGATGAAAATGAAAAGCTTTTGGGGTTGTTTTTTGGTTGCTGTCTCTTTGCTTTTGGGTACCGGGCAGGTAGTTGTTGCGTCTGAAATTACTGATGATGTGAAAGGGACCATCGATAAAGTTCTCGAGATAGTATCTGATGAAAATCTCAAGAAAGATCCGGTTTTAAGAAGAAAAAAACTGCGTGAGGTGATTGGTCTGCGATTCAACTATAAGCAGATGGTGATGCGCTCACTTGCCAAGAACTATAAAAACCGCAGTGATAAGGAACGCGAAGAGTTCACCGGGCTTTTTAAAAAACTGCTCGAAAATTCCTATGCCAGTAAAATTGAGAATTATCAGGATGAAACCATCAATTATGTGGGCGAGAAGGTTAAGGGAAAATATGCAATGGTTCAAACCCAGATTGTCCGCAAGGATGGAGTGATTGATGTTGATTACAAACTTATCAAGGATAACGGGCAATGGCTCGTCTATGACTTTGTGATTGAAGGTGTCAGCCTGATCCGCAATTATAAATCCCAGTTCTCAAAAATTATCAGTACAGAATCCTATGCATCTCTTGTCAGCAAGTTGAGTAAGAAGATCGACGATCTTGAGGCTAAAAAGTCTACGGATTCTGAAAACCTCTAAGAGAAGCGGGTCAGTGCTTCGTATTAAAAGCTCTGCTCCTACCCGCATAGACCTGGCCGGAGGAACGCTGGATATCTGGCCTTTGCACCTGTTTTTTGATAATCCTCCCACCCTCAACGCGGCGATCGACCTTTATGCCACCGTTGAAATCACCACCCGTAAAGACAAACGTATTGTTCTGACTTCGCGCGATCTGGGATTGAGCGAAAACTTTTCTTCTTTGGGCGCGCTCCCTGATAAGCACCCCCTTGAACTAATTGTGCGTACGTTGAAGTTTTATGCTCCCCAAACAGGATTGGAAATATCGACGGATTGCCAGGCACCACAGGGATCAGGAATTGGGGGTTCATCTGCTTTGAACATTGCCCTTCATGGAGCGTTGAACAGGTTGACGGGCAAGCGTTACCGTAAACCTGAGATGATTGAAATTGCTAAAAATATTGAAACTCAGGTCATCAATGTTCCTGCCGGCTGTCAGGATTATTTTCCCGCAATGTATGGGGGTGTGCGAAAAGTTGTTCCGGGAGTGCGAGGTACCGAAACAGTGAAGTTTGCTATCAGTCCAGCTGAACTGACTCGGCATTTTGTCCTGTGTTACACCGGTAAACCCCGCAACTCGGGGATTAATAATTGGGAGGTCACAAAAAAAGCGGTAGATGGGAATCGGGCTGTGATCCTTCACCTGAAAACAATTCGTGATTGTGCCCTGGAAATGGAACGGGTTTTGAGTCGAGGAAAAATTCAAAACCTTGCTCCAGTATTTTCCAAAGAATGGATAGCCAGAAAAAAACTGGCCCCCAATATCAGCACTCCTCAAATGGATAAGTTGATACGGTTTGCCATGAAAAAGGGAGCTTTGGCGGCCAAGGTTTGCGGTGCCGGTGGTGGAGGGTGTGTGGCCTTTATCGTTCCTCCAGCCAAAAAACAATTGGTATCGGAAGAACTCACTTCGAAGGGAGGCCAAGTTCTTCCCTTTCGCTTTGTTTCCCGCCCACTCCGAGTGGCGTCAATGAACAAGGTCGGGTAACAAGTGGTTAGCAAGAAATTTATTCAGAGAAATTACTTTAAAGGACCTAGTAGCTGCTAGTTGCTCTTACAGCAATTGAGTTATGGGTCCAGCGTCACGCTGGCCACGCCGAGTGGTTGTTCATTGGGTCTCCGACGGGGAGCCGAGGGGTCGGAAAACGACAATAAGCAGGGGTAACAGGGTGAGAGCACCGATAAGCGCCACAACCATTGCCGCACCGGTTAACAGCCCGAAGTAAATTGTGGGCATGAACTCCGAAAGAGCCAGTATGGAAAACCCGAGAGTGATGGTTACAGACGTGTAATACATGGCTTTGCCAATGCTTCCGTGACAGCGATTCATGGCAGCCAGATAGTCCTGGTCGATCTTAAACTCGGTTTGAAAGCGGTGTATGTAATGGATCGTGTCGTCCACAGCGATTCCCACTGTGATGGCGGCAATGGTAATTGTCATCATATCCAGTGGAATTCCCATCCACCCCATGAGGCTCAATACGGTTCCCGCTGCAAGCAGGTTGGGGATGATGCCGATTATTGCCATGGATATGCTTCTGAATAAAATCATGAACATGAACATTATTGAAATAAAAACCACACCTATAGTAAGAATCTGAGACCGGTACAGACTTTGGAGCATATTATTGTAAAGCACAACCATTCCAGTAAAGTTGATGGCTTCCGGGGAGAACTTTAATTCCTCAATAAGATGGGTACGAATTTTTTCTATCAGTTGGGAGCGTCTCAGTGTAGGGTCCGACTCGATCAGTCTCATATTAATATGAATCTGGTTGGCATCTGGAGAAAGGTATGGGTTGACAAGAGAATCTTTTACGTTATCAGGCATGAGCTTGCGGATCAAAGCCAAATCATAATCATCCGGTTTTCGGCCTTTGTCCAGTTGAGTGAAAACCTTGATCAGTGTGGATATTGACTGGACTTTGCCAACTTCCGGCAGGCTTTCAAGATAGTCGTGAATTAGCTCTACCCGGTCCAGCATATTAGAGTTAAACCAGTAATTTTGCTCAACCTCTTCTGCTTCCTCCGCGAAAGGGTCGTCAAAGTCTTCATCAAAAGTTTCTTCTTTCGTCTTGTTCTTTTCCTCAATTTCTTTCAGGTAGTCAAAATATTTCTGGTCTGGATTCATGACAATGTCTAACGGTGTAGTGCCACCCAACTGTTTGTCGATAACCTCCATACCCTGATAGATTTCTGTATTGCTTTTGAAGTGGTCGATGAAGCGGTTTTCTACCTCAAGCTTTGCTATTCCAAGTGCGCTCACAATTGCTATAAGGAAAGAACCATATAAAATCGCGTTTCTGTTACGGTTGGTAAACGCGGCGATAGCCAGTGTGAAAGTGCGGGTGCCGTCTTTGGAGAATCCCGGAGCTTCTGGCTGTAACAAAACCAAAGCAGCAGGAAAAAAGATAAAATTTAAACTAAATGCCAGGGCGATACCAATCGTCATGATCCAGCCAAAATCAATAACCGGTCGAATTCCGCTTATAATGAGGGAAACGAAGGCAACAATGGTGGTGATTGCCGTGTAAAAACAAGGCTGGCCCATTAGGCGGATTGTTGTCCAGACCAGCTCTTTCTGACTTTGACCCGGGTTGCTGTCGTTGATATCCCGATAACGCACTATCAAATGGATGGTCAGCGACATGGTAATAATGAGCAGGATCGAAACAAAATTGGATGAAATTACAGTGACACGCCAATCCATTAAGCCTAGAAAGCCCACCATCATCACAACGGTAATAATGCAACAACCCATTGGCAATGCGACCCATCTTAATTTCTTAAAGAAAAGGCTGAGCATCAGGATTAAAAATGCGATAACACCTAACCCGAATGTTTCCAGATCGTGTTCGATAAATCCGATCATGTCTGAAGTGATCATTGGCACTCCGCCAAGGAACATTTCTGCATGTTCACGATGCCGGTCCATGATTTCTCGAACGGTTCTTATGAGTTTATCTTCATTATCAAGAACCTGAGCGTGATAATCCCGAAACTCTTTCCGGGCTTTGACAAATAACTGCTCTTCTTCTTTATCAAGGCCAAATTTCTCCTTCTTTTCACGCAAGTCATTTCGCCTGTACATCAAAGAGAAATATTTTTCATCACGCTTAAAATTAATCCTGACAATGGTGGTTTTGCCATCCGGACTCATCAACAGGTTTTTATAAATAGGGCTTTCAAGAAATTCCTTGCGGGCCAATTCCCGATCAACTCCTGGTGTTTCCAATGTTCGGATATCGGTGTCAAGCTTTGAAATTTCTACTCGCGGGCTGTTCAGCAGAGGAACATTTAAGATACTGTCTATCGAGTGAACCCGCTCCAGTTCAGCAAGTTCATTGCTCAAAGATTTTAAATCGGACAATACTGCATTGGACATCAAATCCTTGAATGGAGCATAAGTAATGATAAGAAAATCATCAGATCCATAAGCTTTGCTTATAGTCCTGTAATATTGCAGGGAGTTATCGTTTTCAAGAACCAGAGACTCAGCAGAAGCATCGAGTTTGAAACTAGAGATATGGGAAGCAAAATATCCAACCACCAGCACTACTAACATAAGGCTGACAAGCGGCTTGTCGATTACCCACTTCCGATAGTTGCTGGCAAAAAAATTCAACAAGAAGAGAGCTCCATTGTTAAGAAGTTCGTTTTGGAGCAGGACATTTTTGGGTAAGTAAA
>WAHY01000016.1:24151-28225 GCA_009873635.1 Nitrospinota bacterium | reverse complement strand
AACATAAGGCTGACAAGCGGCTTGTCGATTACCCACTTCCGATAGTTGCTGGCAAAAAAATTCAACAAGAAGAGAGCTCCATTGTTAAGAAGTTCGTTTTGGAGCAGGACATTTTTGGGTAAGTAAATCTATTTTTTGAGTTGAATTGTTCGAACCGGAGCAAATACATAATAAACCTTTTGTGATGCCTTGCTGGCTGTTTCATCTGTACCCAAGATAAAAACGTGAGTATTCTATACTTATCCGGAGAAATCTCCAAGAATCAAAATAAAACTAAAAATGCACAATAAAACAATGCCCTGTAAGCCATCCAAAAAACAAGAGCTTGTCTGAAAAACATTGACAATATGGTTTTTATGCCCCCGGATTATCGCATATCCAATATTTTTCTTGTTTTTGAAAAAGGACCTGATAGAATATCTCTATACTTTTCAAATAAATACAAATTGCCAGGTTGCCAAAGGGGAGAGCGCTATGTTTTCTACTTGCAGTGTAATGATTGTAGATGATGACATATTTGCGAGAGGGATCATTCGGCATCATTTAACTCGCTTAGGGTTTAAAAATGTTTTCGAAGCCAGTGACGGTAATGAAGCGCTAACTACATTGCGTTCTGCAAAAATGCAACTGGTAATTGCAGATCGTTATATGCCTGTTTTAAATGGGGTTGAACTATATTGTAATATGCAGAATTTCCCGGGTCTAAAAGATATTCCATTTATCATGGTTACTATGGAAGATGAAAAGGGCAAGATTGAAGATGCCAGGAATCTGGGCATTTGCAATTATCTCGTTAAACCTTTTAATGCTGATATGTTTGATGCAAAAATTCATGAAGTTCTACTGCAACCTGTAAATGATCTGGCAGGTGAATAATATATGTGCAGAATGTAGAAGGATAGCCCTGGTTTGTTGAGTTATTTTAGTTAGAAGACCCAAAAGATTTTTCCAGCAGGTTAAAAAGGATTGATCCCCGGCATATCAAAAAACTTCTGTTATTAGAAGTTCCTCTAATGATATCTCTCGTGTTAACCTGATGAAGTAAGCTCCCAATCATTTCCAGGTATATTAAATGGCTTCGTTCTTAAAACCAGCATTGAAATACTTCTGCGTTGTTGCTGTGGCTTTATCGTTCGGGTATTCCGTCTGGCTAATACCGCATGGGTCTGGAAAGAAGAAAGAATCGGTATCAATCACCACCCCGATAGATGCTAAAGATGAGGCTGGACGATATCTTCAACAAGCATCAGAAAATTTTTTCTATCACGAGTTTGATGAAGCCATCGAAAATTATGGCAAGGCGATTATTGCCTTTGAAAAAGAAAGAAAATTTGAAAAAGCCGCTAATATTTATGAGTCTCTCGGTGATCTATATAAATTCAGGACAAGATTCAAGGATGCAGAGGAGCAATATATCCTGGCCATGAAATACCACAATAAAATCAATAATCCGCTTGGTGAGGCCAAGGCCATGAACCGAGCTGGCGATTTGTTCATGGATCGGGGTGAGCATATTCCAGCAAAGGCATGGTATCAAAAAGGTGTCGAACTGGTGCAAGACCTGCCCCCCCACCAGATTCAGGCAATTTTATATGAGAGCTTAGGGCATATTTACTGGAAAACAGAAGAAAATATTCCCGAAGCCATTGCATGGTATACACGTGCTCGTGATAGCTTCTCGGCTCTGGAAAACCAGCTGGGTTATGACCACATGAGTGCGGCACTTAACAAATTGCGTGGCGGAGAAAACCTGAATACTCATTAGAACCAAGATTCTCTTTATTTGCTCAAAATGAATTTCCGATCCAAGGTCCTGGTGTTTTTAGGGCTCCTGTTATTTTTGGGGTCATGGACTGAAGCTAATGAGCACCGCGTTCCAAGAGAAAGATAAATAAGGGGAATTCATACAATTGTGCACTTTTTTATAATTTAAACTCACTCCTTCCTTTTCCGGATTCCAGGTAACTTTTTAAAAGGCTCTAAACCATCAAACCTGATAACCTCAATGGTTTAAGCATGGGTTGATCTTCGGCCTGAAGCTCTGGCATGCAAATAGGTAGAAAGGCTAAACTTTCTCCAGCCAATCGCGGGCGAGACCAATGGCTGCGATAATTTGACCAGGGTTCATTTTTTTTTCAATGATGTCAGCATTCCTGCTTCCCACCCTGTTGCCGTTCACTCCAGCAATATTGAACCATTTGTGTGCTTCTACATAATTCCGTTCAACCCCTTGTCCTCTTTCATACATCAGTCCGAGATTGGACTGAGCGCCAGGAATATTCTGTTCGGCAGATAGTCGATACCATTTAACGGCTTCTTTGTCGTCCCTGGCAACGCCCTCTCCACGCATATGCATCAACCCGAGGTTGTATTGGGCTTGGCCATAGCTTTGATTGGCTGCCAATAGAAACCACTCAATCGCTGTTTCATAACTCTGCATCACACCCTGACCTCTGGCATACATCACTCCAAGATTATGCTGGGCCTGGGCCAGTCCCTGGTCCGCAGCCAGCTGGTACCATTTGACCGCTTCGTTAAAATTCTGCTCTACGCCCTGGCCTTTTCCAAACATCAATCCGAGGTTGGTTTGTGCTTCAGCGAATCCTTGATCGGCAGCGAGCCGGTACCAGCGCACGGCTTCCTCATCATTACGTTCTACCTCATTACCACGGCTGTATATCAGGGCGAGATTGTACTGAGCTTCGGCAACCCCTTCTTCTGCTAAAGATTTCCACTCATAAAAGTCCATTTTGTTTTTAGAACTCCAAATTTTGATCCGGCTATTTTATGGAACATCTGTTCTCACTAATGTTACACATGTTTAATTAAGAGCAAAAGTTAAACAAATCGGATTCTTATTTTCCACCCAATTGATAAGTGGCATATATCATTGTCACATGTGCCTGGTAGTCCGGATTTGGATCACTGAGAAGCATTACCTGGTTTATATCAGAAGAGGCGGCGTTAACTCTGTCCAAAGACCAGTTATCGATAAAAAAGTTTTCATAAAGGTAGGTCAACCCCAGGGCCAGATTGTTGCGGTAGTGGTACTCGCCGGAGTGAAGTTTTGGGTGTAACACGCGACATTGGAAATTCCTGCTTTGTCGAGCCATCCATATATATTGACCGGTTGTTACAAAAAGAGTTTTAAATGTTTGTTCCGAGACCTTGGAATAGGAAAAGAAGCCGAAGTAGAGACGATCTAAACATAACTTTATAACTATGGTCGAAGTTGTTCTCATCATCCATTTTATGGTGATTCTGTTTTTCGTTTTCGGGTTCCCGATTGCGCTTTATTATAACCACCGCATGTTTCGCATCATCCATGCAAGTGGATTGGCTGGGGTTACTGTGCTGATGGTTCTGGGAATCCCCTGTCCCCTAACTATCTGGGAAGAGATTTTGAGGGAGAATCGGCTTTATGGAGGGTCTTTTATAGCAAGCTGGCTGAACAAGATTATTTATCTAGAGGGAATCGCAACAGAGGTTGTGATTTTATTGTCTGTAGGCTTTACTATTCTGGTGGCTTCATCCTTTATTTGGAAACCATTAAAGGGAATTGACGACAAGAAAAACCATTAAGCAGAGGAGGCGTCGGTGGTTTCCGGCGATGCTGGTTCATCGGTAGTTATTGAATTTTCGCTTTCGATGCTGCCCCAGTCATCATCAACAAAACGGCCGGTCATGGTGTGCAGGTCTTTTTTGTTCCGCTGGATTTTTTTCAGGAGAAGCTTGGTTTCTTCATCCGGGAACAAATCGTTGAGGTCACTTTCTTCATCCGGGAACACTTCATTAAGGTCTATGGATTCTGGAAATGGCAGTTCGTTTTGAGGAGAGAAGATCTTCTCTTCTTTCTCTTCAACTTCGTTAGTGGTTGATTTCGGTTCCTGGTTGGGTAAGGTTTGTTCTTCGTTCATAGGTAGGTCTCCAGAAGAGTTCTTCAAGCATACTACTTAAATTTTCTAACGCTCGCAACACCTCTTTAAGCCGAGATAACTGTTTGTCCGCAGAAAAACTATATTGCAGGCTGAGTCCAGCATCATGCTGGGCTAATAACGGGCAAGCCAGATACCC
>WAHY01000016.1:12861-24056 GCA_009873635.1 Nitrospinota bacterium | reverse complement strand
AAGCATACTACTTAAATTTTCTAACGCTCGCAACACCTCTTTAAGCCGAGATAACTGTTTGTCCGCAGAAAAACTATATTGCAGGCTGAGTCCAGCATCATGCTGGGCTAATAACGGGCAAGCCAGATACCCAGGAACAGTGCGATGGCAACCATCCACATGGTCATTTTGCTTAGGCCAATCATTCTTCGCAGTGTTTCGGGAACCAGTTTTTTATTTTGTGGGCTCAAATCCAGATTCGATATATGGACTCTGAGTGAGAATGTTACATACATGTTTGTGAAAAATGCTCCGGCCACAAATATCATCTTTACCCCGAACAGGTTGTAGTAACCGGGTTTTAGTCCAACCTGTGCAGAATAGTTTTCAAGCAGAAAATAAACTCCTGTCCCGATGAGTAGCAGCAGGCAAGCGAAAACGGTTGGTGTCATCAGATCGAGAATTTTATACGCGGGTGAATTTTCATCCCGCTCAGACTGGCCCTTTTCAACAACAGGGAGGTATATTTTCAGGCAGTAGACCAGACTGCCCAGCGCAACCCCTGCAGCCAGCAGGTGGATGAAAATGATGAAGACATTAGTCATGCTTTCTTTAGCCTAACGTTTACGGTGTTCGAGGTAATGGAGGAGTAGGCGCACACCGAAACCGGAAGGTCCTTTTGGGATGTAGGGTTTATCATATCCCCAGGCGGTGCCGGCTATATCTATATGGGTCCAGGGCTGGTCGCCGGCAAAAGCTTTGAGGAAGGCCGCACCCATGCTGCTACCTGCTCCGACTCCCGGTGACGCAATATTTTTTAGATCTGCGATATCGCTCTTGGTGGCTTTGTCGAATTCCTCCCACAGTGGCAGTTCCCAGACCCTTTCATCAGTGGCTTCCCCGGATTCAATGAGTTGCTTGATCATTGCCGGGTTGGTTCCGATGACAGCAGCGGCCTGATGCCCTAACGCCATAACCACAGCACCGGTCAACGTGGCGAGGTCAATCACTTCTTTAGGTTTGTAACGTTGCGCGTAGGTCAATGCGTCTGCAAGAACCAGTCTGCCCTCGGCATCCGTGTTAAGCACTTCTATGGTTTTTCCGGACATGCTTTTTAAAATATCGCCGGGTTTGATGGCCGATCCGCCGGGCATATTTTCTGCCGCGGCCACGATGCCGATTACATTGGTTTTTAGTTTCAGGTTGGCAATAGCCTGCAATGTTGCAATCGTTGTAGCCGCACCAGACATATCCATTTTCATCTCGTCCATGCCTGCTCCCGGTTTGAGGGAGATGCCGCCGGTGTCGAAGGTAATACCTTTGCCCACTATTACAGTTGGGGCTTTGCTTTTGGCCGCCCCGAAATATTCCATCACAATTAACGCTGGGGACTCGTGACTTCCGCGTGATACACCGAGCAGAGCTCCCATGCCAAGCTTTTCCATTTCTTTTTTACCCAACACCTTGCAGGAAAATTTGCTTTTGCGTGCCATTTTTTTTGCCGTCTCTGCAAGATAGGTTGGGGTGGCGGTATTGCCGGGCTGGGATATTAAATTTCTTGCTGTATGAACAGCCGCAACAATTTTTTCAGCGCGTGTGATCGCTTTTTCCAGTGTTGCTTGTCGGGATTTTGTTGCTGGCAAAAGGGTCAACTGTTGCAAACGGCGATCGTCTTCTTCCAGGTTTTTATAATAATCAAAATGGTACAGGGCCAGTCCTGCCCCTTCAGCTATGGCGCCTGCGAGTTCTCCATAGCGAGGTCCTTTGGCAACTTTGTCGAAACAACTTTCGTTGAGATAAACAGAAGCGGATTTGAAATTGTTATTTTCTGCCAGCTTTGCCGCTGTTCCCGATGCTTTGCAGATTACTTCAGGTTTCAAGCTTTTACTTTTACCAACTCCGACCAGTATCAAGTTGTCTGCTTTAAGACCACTTGTGCTGTTCAGTAAAAGGGTTTGATTGGGTTTTCCCAGAAATCGTTTATTTTCAAAAGCCAGTTTGACGGCGCCATTGAGATTGGCATCAATAGTTTTTAAAATTCCGTCAGGTTTTTTATCCTCAGGGCAGGGGATAATCAGGCATTCTGTTTTGTGTTCGAGAAGTGCAACGAATTTTTGATTAATTTTTATCATCTAATTTCATATAAAAAAGGCCTGCCTTTTAAAAAGGGGAGGCCGATGGACATTGAAAAGCTTTTACTGAACAAGTCTATATTCATGCACTCTGGCAATCAACCTCAATTTTCATGATCAATGCAGGCTTTGCTATTGTAATTGCACCAGAAATTTTTGGGTCATTGCGAACCACGAAAGGGAGTGAATTATTTTGCCTGGTTTGCACAAAAAGCCAAATTGGGCATGATTTGGGGTTGGGTTGACAAACCCTTTGTTATAAAAGAATTAAACGTTATTGTCGGTGGGGGTGTAGCTGTCAATCAAAGGCTCTATGGGAGATGTAGCAAGTTGAAAACAGAGTCTTTATAAAACTGCCCAAAGTCTTGCAAAATCAGCTGTGAAGCTGGGATTGACAATCTGTGTCCGGGTTACTAGAATGGCTGGAATTTTCCAGAGTTTTGTGAGACATTGCAGAATCTGTTGGGGGAGATTTCCCGACTGGATAAACTGGAATATTTAAATTTGGGTATCTCTAAAAACTGTTGTTTGTGATGAGCCACCTTGTGTTTTTGGTGGGCATATTGACAGGCATTGAGTTTGTAGCTTTAGAGTTCCCGTTGAAAATTTTCGAACCGCGGAGATCGTTCATGGAAGTCGTCGAAGAACAGGGCCAGGCCGTCGCTGAAAAACAGGGCCAGATAAAAATTACCGTTTGCATGAGTCTTAGTGGAATTGCAGAGGGAAGTGAGGCGGTTTATGCCGAATTTCAGAAGCAGATTGGTGAAATGCAAGCCAATGCCACGCTGGGTGAAAGAACATGTGAAATGGGACAGGTAGGGTGCAGAGGCTATTGCAGTCGCGATGTTCTGGTAGATGTTTATGTTCCCGGTCAAGACCGCGTGACTTACGAGAAAGTCAAGCCGGCGATGGTTAAAAATATTTTGAACGACCATATTGTCGGCGGCAAGGTATTTAAAAAGGCTGCTTCCAAAGAAGATTATTATGAAACTCTCGGCAGGCAGACCCGTGTAGCGCTGGAGCACGGAGGTGCCATTGACCCTGAAAATATTGATGATTATATAAAAGTCGGTGGTTATGAGTCTTTGAAAAAAGTTCTGACTACCATGAAGCCCGATGAAGTTATCGCGGAGGTTAAAAAGTCTGGTTTGCGTGGTAAAGGTGGTGGCGGATTTGTAACCGCCGAAAAATGGGAAAAAGCTGTGAAAGCTCCAACTGACGAAAAGGGTACACGTTACATCATGGTCAATGGAGATGAGGGCAACCCGGCTTCTTACATGGATCGCAGTGTTATGGAAGGCGCTACGCATCAGGTTCTGGAAGGTCTGCTGATCGGAGCTTATGCCATAGGTGCGACCGAGGGAATTATTTACACCCGTTCTGATTATGCTATTGCCGTTAAGCGTCTGAACCTTGCCATCAAACAGGCCAGGGAAAGAGGTTTCCTCGGCGACAATATCATGGGAACGGATTTCAGCATCAACATTCGGGTGCATGAAGGACTTGAAGCGTTTATTGGTGGTGAGTCTACGGCTTTGATGCAGTCTGTTGAGGGAAAACGTCCTTTCCCGAAAGCACAGCCTCCACAATCCTGTGAATCAGGGTTATGGGGCAAGCCGACCGTTTTGAACAATGCTGAGACCTGGGCCACGGTTCCCAAGATCATCAAGAATGGAGCAGACTGGTATGCAGCAATGGGAAATGAAAATGCTCAGGGTTGTAAAGTCTGGGCGATTTCCGGAAATATCAAGTACAACGGTTTGATGGAACTTGATATGAAAACCACCTTCAAGGAAGCCATTGAAGATTATTGTGGAGGCATCCAGAAGAAAAAAGATCTTAAAGTGGTGCATGTGGGTGGTGTTACGGGCGGATTTTTGCCACCGGAAAAAGCTGACACCCCAACAGATTATGAAAGCCTTCTTGAAGCCGGTGTGTTGATGGGGCAGGCAAGTTTTGCGGCCTATGATGAGTCGGCCTGTGTGATTGACCTTTCGCTTTTTTCGATAGGATTTAACGAGGGCGAGACTTGTGGAAAATGTACACCATGTCGAATTGGCCTGACACTGATCAAAAACAAATTGACGGATATCGCGGAAGGCAGGGGCAAACTTGAAGATTTGGACAAGCTTCAGGCTTTGTGTGAAGAAATCAGCCAGACTTCGTTATGTGGTCTGGGTGAAACAGCTCCGAAAGCGATTCTGACCGGCTTGAAATATTTCCGCAAAGAATATGAGCGTCACATTGTAGACCAGGTATGTGACGCGGCACGTTGTACAGGTTTATATCGCTATGTCGTTAAGGAAGAAGATTGTGTTGCCTGCGGTGCGTGCATCAAGCCTTGTCCAACAGGGGCAATAACAGGAGGCACACGTAAAGTGGCGGCGCATATTGATATGGATTTGTGCATCAACTGCAACGCTTGTTACCAGGCTTGCGGGTTTCTGGCGATTGCTTAGAAATATCCCCAAAAAAACTTGTTCCAGCCTGTCGGCTCTGCCGACAGGCTTTTTTGTGCGCTGATCCGGAGACCCACACTGTATTTTGCTACGGGAAAAATGTACCCGGTTTAACGAACCATTATTTTTGCAGGTGAATTCTTTTCAGATATAAAAGTTCCATAGCGTTGTTCTTCAATCCCTGTACATAGGGTTTGACTAACAGATTTTGTGCTGAAACAAAAAGCGGAATCATTGGAACTTCTTTCTCGGTAATCAGGATCTGGGCTTTATCGTAAACCGCTTTTCGTTTCTGCGGATTTTTCAATGCGGAGCCAAGGGCGATCAATTCATCATATCTTGAATTCGACCATCGTAGTCGGTTATTACCGCTGGTTGTAATGAACAGGTTCATGAAGTTGTCCGGGTCGGGAAAGTCCGCTCCCCACCCCAATCTGAAAATTTCCGGCGGGTCTAAATCCAACCGGCTGAGAAAAACTTTCCATTCCTGACTTTCGAAATCTATATGCACGTTCAGGTGCTCTTTCCATTGAGCCTGGATGAATTCTCCTATGAAACGGTTGAGATCACCGGTATTAAAAACCGCTGTAACCTTGGGGAATCCCTTTCCATCAGGATACCCTGCTTGCTCCAATAAGGCTCTAGCCTTATCCGGATTAAACTTGGACCCAATATTTTCGTTGTAACCGAACATGCCTTTTGGGATCCAGGATGAGGAAGGGATCTCGCCACCTTTTAAGAATAAGGGAATGCGGGAGCGGTCGATGGCATGGGCAAAAGCCTGTCTTACAAGCACATTATCAAAAGGCTTTTTTTGTACATTAAAACCATAGTAGTAACCTCTTAATTGAGGCTTGTTCCTGTATTCAGGGCTGGATTTATAATGGGGGATGGCTACAGGGGGCAATTCCAGGTAATCCAGTTCTCCGGTTTCATAAAGGGTCAGTGCGGTGGTAGGTTCCTGCACCACAAAAACACGGATTAAATCTACCTTGGGCTTTCCTTCATAGTGGAGAGGATTAGCCTTTAGCACCATTTTGTATTCGTGCTGCCATTCTTCCAGTGTGTAGGGACCGTTGGTGACAATATTTCCCGGTTCCGTCCAGGAGTCACCATGTTTTTTAATGACCTCCTCCCTTACGGGAAAGGTGACCATGAACGTAGTGATACTGGGAAAATAAACCACGGGTTTTTTCAATCGGACTTCAAGCACATCAGGGGCGAGAGCTTTTACGCCGACTTTGTCCGGGTCGGTAATTTCCCCTGAATTATATTGCGCGGCATTTTCAATATCGAAAAGGAAGTAGGCATACTGGGCAGCGGTTTCAGGTGCCAGCAATCGTTTCCAGGAATACTCAAAATCTGCCGCGGTAACAGGTTTACCATCACTCCAATAAACATCATCACGCAGAAAAAAAGTAATGGTTTGCCCGTCCTTTGAGTATTCCCATTTTTTGGCGATTGCGGGTCTGGCGTTTAGCTCTGAGTCATACTGGGTGAGCCCTTCCATGATATTGGTGAGAATGGTGAAAGAAACACTATCTGTAGCGAGCGTCCAATCCAGGGTCGGGGGCTCGTTTTTTATGGACATGCGAAATACAGATTCGTCATTTGAAGCAGATGAACCGCAACCGATAAGCAGAGAAATTACAACTGACAACCAGAATGAATGAATTGCGTTGAGAATTTTCATTTACTTTTATATCAGTATTAATCAAAGGTTAAATCAATGGCAAGTCTAGTGTTTCTACTTTCCAGTCGAATCCTTGTCGTTCCCATATAATAGTAAAAGGTTTGTTGTTAATTTTAAAGCTTGCCTTAAAATGAGAAATGTCTATGAAGAAAATATAATTAATTTGATCCCAAAGGCTGGGAATGTTTGGCCCCTCAATATTTAAAGGTTTCTCTTTTGAAGGGGGACTTAAATGTTTTGGTTCGGCTTTTTTTGCAAATATTTTTTTAATCTGATTGGCGTAATTATCTGGAAAGTGGTAAAGATGGATTAACCCCTCTGGTGTGGCTATCTGATCTGCGATTTTTCTGGTTAGCGAGAGAGACCTAAAGCTCAATTTTATATTTTCCTGCGCAAGATTTTTATTTAAGACTTCCTTGACATAACGGTTAAGATCACTCTCAATTTTGTCCCTGAAAGAGGGCCAATTTACTTCCTCCATGACTATACCTTTATTGTTAGACTCCAAACCAATATATAATTTTAACAAAGCCATATAGGGCCAAATTAAATATATAAGGACCGGAATAGATATGGAAACAGCAAGTTTGAGTGTGTTTTTATCTTTCTTCAAAAGAATTTTCCCGGCAAAATTTTACTAAAATCTAATCTTTTTATATTATAGCTAACATTTTCCAGATAGAGTTTGGGTAAACTTGTAATTATAAAAAATTAAAGTAAGCTCTTTTTTTTAAGGGTGGTTTATTTGCAGTGGTTTCGATACAACTCAGAAACTTATGGAATTTCGTTGAATTCTCATTTAATTCTTTACTTTTTTCCTCACCTTTATAGAATGGAGTCTTTTACCTAGTTCCGGGATGACCATGGCAGAAGATATTTCTTATATCAGGAAATGGATCAAGCGAGGTTTGAGCAAAGATAAGAAAACCCTGGATTTTTCCAACAGGGGTATAGATAACGATATTGCAACAGACCTGGCCGAAAATGTTGCTCTTCCTGATATTGAAATCCTATATATTCACACTAATAAAATCAAAGATTTGGGTGTGGAGGAATTGGCACAGTCGGAGTTTTTTGAGCCGCTTAAAGAACTCTGGATGTATGAAAACCTGGTTGGTGACGAAGGTGCTGCAGCTCTTGCCGAATCGGACTCCCTGACTCGGCTGAGATACCTTAGCTTATATACCAATAAAATTGGGGATGATGGGGCTGTAGCTTTGGCAAATTCTAAAAGCCTTTCCAAACTCGAGAAATTAGATTTGTCTTTCAACCGTGTAGGAGATATTGGAGCTGAGGCCCTGGCTAATTCTACCAGTCTTAAAAACTTGAAGGAGCTTCACCTTGATGCCAACCGAATTGGTCTCAGGGGTATGCAGGCATTGTCTGAGCTCTCCGGATTAAAAAACCTTCAGGTATTAAAATTGTCTTACAACCTGATCAATCCCCAGGGACTGGAGCTCTTGCATGAATCAAAACGTTTGCAGGAATTGAGCGAGGTGAAAACAGACTATCCGGTGGCTGATTAATGCAGACTGAAACAAAAGATTTGAACTTCATCCAGACTCTTAACGAAAGGTTGATCCGGAAGGATCCGGTTTTGGATCTCTCTTATAATAATATGGGAGATGCGGGGATTGTTTTTTTGTGCAGGAATAAAAATTTTTGCCATGTGCAAAAACTGGATTTAAGCTGGAATGAAATTACAGACGAAGGACTGGCAGTTCTTGTGGAAGCCGGTCTGTTATCTGAATTGAGACACCTGGTTCTCAATGCCAACCTTATCGGTGATGAAGGTGCTAAAAATCTGGCACTTTCAAAAAACTTTCCTAATCTTGAAACGATTGAATTGGCCAACAACCAAATCTCTGATTTTGGAGCGTTGAGCCTTGTGAAGTCCCAGTCATTGTTAAAGCTCGGACTCATGGATTTAGAAATGAACAAAGTGGGGCAGCAAAAACTAACACGGTTTCCCGATGGGGCGGTGGTTTCCAAACTTCGAGTTCTTAATCTGCGCAAAAACCTTGTCGGGGATGAGACACTTGCTGATTGGGCCCAGGCGGGTGCTTTTGAAAAACTTTCCCAGTTGAACCTTGGGTGGAACCAGATAACTGATAAAGGCGCACGCATTCTTGCCCAATCACCCACTTTAAACAGACTGGAAAGCCTGGTTCTTGATTCCAACCATATTGGAAATCCTGGGGCTGTAGACATTGCTGGCTCAAAACATTTGATCAACCTTGCTCAACTTTATATTCAGGATAACGACTATAGCCGCACGGGTGAAGTTGCATTGCGAGCCATGCGGTCCAGGATTTTGATTGAGAAGAAACGGGTGAATAATGAACTCAACCTGAATGAGCAGAGATTGGATAATAAAGATTTAGCTTCTTTAGCACAATATGAAAAACTGGATGGTATCGATTCTCTTTCTCTGAGAAATAACCACTTTGACTACCAAGGCATTCGAGATCTTGTTGGCTCCCGGTTTCTCAATAACCTGAAATCCCTGAATCTGATGAGCAACGCTGTTGGAGACAAGGGCCTTGTTTTGCTGGCGGAGTCTCCCAATTTATCGCAACTGGAAAGTTTGAACCTGGAAAATGCGGGTGTGACAGCGTTAGGTGTTCTCGCTCTTTCTCAATCCCCTCAAATGATTCATTTAAAAGAACTGAACTTGAATGGCAACGACCTGGGGGAAAAAGGTCTGAGAATGATTGCGGATTCAGTGAATTTCAAAAATTTGGTCAGGCTTCGAGTTTCTGGAGTCCCGGTGGCAGATTCAGGTTTCCAGGCTCTTATCCAGTCTTCTACTTTAAGCCAGCTTGAAGAACTTGAAGTCATGGGCAATAGGATCAGCCGGAAAAGCCTGGACTTGCTGGCTGATACATCAAAGTTAGCCCGATTAAAGAATCTGGATCTTCGCAGAAATAAACTTAGAGAAGCAGACCTTATATTCCTTGCAGATTCTGAAAAATTTCAAAAAATAGAAGCTTTAAAGTTTTAGTCTGGAAAAGAATGTGGATGGAGAAGAGTTGGGTGGTGGTTGGATTTTTAATTTGTGCCGTTTTCTATAGATTTATTAAAAAAACTAATGAGAGCTTCCAGCTTTTCCAGTAGTTCTTTTTCTTCAAGCAGGTGAATTCGGAAGGAAACGGCTCCAGCATGTCCCCCTCCACCCATATAAAGACCATCAAATAATTCTTTGATTTTATCTTCGCCAGTGCGAAGGTCTACACCGGAATAATCAACAGCTCTTCTGATTTTTATAAAGATACAATCTTCACCCTCAGCATTCTGGCCTTCAAAAATAACCATCCCGGCATGTCCTGACTTTTCAGGCACCGCGTTTAAAAGCAAACCCATAATATCGACAAACCAGTCGGACTGAAATGGCTGGCAGGTTCCATGAACTTCATGATAAGTTGAGGGCATCAGGTTTAATAACCCCATATTACCTTTCAGCTCAATACGGGAAATCAATAAATCAAAACAACTCTGCTGATCTTCAGTCAGCTTGTTCAGGTAATCGAGAATTTGTGTTGGTTCTCCAAACTTGGAATCTCGGCAATCTTCTTTTCTATTGTCAGCAGGGCCTCGCCAGCGTGTAATGTTTTTTAATTGAGTTCCAAGTCTTTCCATCCAGCGTTCGTAGTCCTCTTTGTAGTGGATGACTTTTCCTCCTACAGTATCGCCGAGCATCCCAGTTATGAGCCCAAGAACAATATTGCGTTGGCTGAAAGGATTGGGTCTTTCCAGACTATTATTGTAGAGGGTTTCCAAAATGTCCCCAATGATCTCTGTGTTGGCATTAGCATTGCGGAAAAGTTTAATACCATGGTCGGTCAGTTCTGCACTGTCTGCTCCGAAGTGATGATCAATTTCTATGACGTTGGGCTTTTTGGATAATATATTTTCTGAAATGTGAGAATAAAATGGAACGAGTTTTGTGTTCGCAGTATCACAAAAAATGACGGTTTCTATTTCATCCCTGGCAGATGCTATTTCTTCCGGGCTACTGAGGATATTTATGGAATTATATTTGATGATTTCTTCAAAGAAATCCATATTGTCCCCAAGTGGCTCGGGAATAATCAGAAAGACCTTTTTGTCTAACTGGTCGAGGTAAAGAGCCAGGGATAACATTGACCCTACCGAATCGGGATCAATATCTCCGCTAAACAGGAAGGTATTATTTGAATTCAATAAACCAATGGCTTGATTGAGGTTTGTTTCCCAGGTTTTCCCATTGATTGGTTTTTTTTCTTTCATTGAAGAAATATGCCGGTTTGTTTATATTGTTGAAAATAAAAACTATATAGGGTTTTTCCGGGGCCTGACAAATAAATTAGTGGTAGCGGTATAAAGAAATGAAATTTCAGAAGTTTTATGGGGTTTTCAAGCTCAGCTAAACCCTGGGTCGTCATCAAATAGCTCGTTGTAATCTTCCATGATCGCCGGATCAGAAGCAGGGCGGCACCAGTCAAAATCGGGATTCTCATCGTCGTCATCCAAAGCTGTTTTTTCTGCTTTGGTCAGCCGATCCGAAAAATCTTTTATGTCCAATTCATTGAATTCCCGGCAGCCGCACTGGCATTCAGATTCACCATTTACAAAGCTCGTCTCTTCTTTTAGCAGCAACACTCTTTGGCATGAATCACAAACATAGCTTTGAAACGTGTTGGCTAAATCGTAGGCGATCATGTTTTCTCGACACTGGTTACAAATGGCAGGTTTTCCGGGGCTGAATTCGGAAATCATGTTTTCAAGCCCACAACCCCCACATTGTATCAACAAGTCGAAGGGAACTTTCAAACTCATGATTAGGTTTATGAGTTTGAACTGTCTGGGAATATTTTTGACATATCTCCCATTTTTTCCATGGCTTCTTCTTTGGACATTTTAGTAATATCTATGCCCATTTCTGCCAGGGCT
>WAHY01000016.1:6139-12762 GCA_009873635.1 Nitrospinota bacterium | reverse complement strand
ACTTTCAAACTCATGATTAGGTTTATGAGTTTGAACTGTCTGGGAATATTTTTGACATATCTCCCATTTTTTCCATGGCTTCTTCTTTGGACATTTTAGTAATATCTATGCCCATTTCTGCCAGGGCTCCAGAGAAAGGACATTTACTGGCTCCACTCTGAGAGGCTTCTCCCTCAGCGGCTGGTGCGGGTTTTTCCGTTTCAATTTTTCCTGCTTCCGCCATGATAACCCAGTGCATGGACTCAATCGTCTGTGCTCTGTCAGCGGTTATTTTTTCAAGGGATTCTTTAGTCTCAGGATGCTTCACCATAGTGGCGGCTTCCTTATATTTTTCCAAGGCTTTTTTCTCAAATTCAACGGCTTCTTTCAATGCCGCAGCAGAATTAGACATTATTGGGTCTCCTGACAAAATTAATGAGCTAGCTTTATAGTGTTTTATTTTAATGGAATTTCAAAAATATACCAAATCCTTTTGTCAAATAGCAATAATCTTATCTTTTTCGGGGAGATATAGGCATCTTATTGCGGGAACAGATGAAACCTGACATAATGAGTTCATGAAAAAAATCATCATTATAGGAGGTGGAATAGCCGGGTTGGCAGCGGCTTTCCGTATCCAGAAGGAAATATCAAGTGGCTCTGACCTGGAATGTATCCTGCTTGAAGGTGGGGATCGTTTTGGAGGGAAAATAGCTACCGAAAGATCAGATGGGTTCGTCATTGAACGGGGCCCCGACTCATTTATCTCGCAAAAACCTGCCGCCATTCAATTTTGCCAGCAATTAGGCATCGGAGACAGCTTGGTTTCAACCAACCCGGAAACTCCAAATACCTATGTTTACACAGGCGGTAAGCTTGTGACAATGCCAGATGGATTAAGCTTGATGATTCCCACCAAATTTTTGCCGTTTGCCCTGACACCTTTATTCAGTCTGCCGGGGAAAATACGCATGGCGTTCGATCTTTTAATTCCAAAGAAATCCGATAAGAGCGATGAGAGTCTGGCTTCATTTGTTCGCAGAAGAATGGGTGAGGAAGCATTAAAAAAAATGGCCGAACCTATGCTGGCTGGTATTTATGCCAGCGATCCGGAAAGCATGAGTATTGGAAGCACCTTTCCCATGTTTGTTGAGACTGAGCGTAAATATCGATCCTTGATTCTGGGCATGCTGGCACGAAAAAAAGCCATGTTGTTGAACTCCAGCAAGCGCCCAAAAAGTAATTTCAGCTTGTTCATGACCTTAAAAGATGGATTGGGAGAAATGGTTGCAGCGGCAATTACAAAATCCCCTGATATCCAATTTAAGTCTGGTGCAAGAGTGGAGTCTATTGTTGGAAGTGCGGGCAACTGGTCTGTTGGGTTGGAGGGAGGCGTTAAGTATAAAGCCGATGCGCTGATACTGGCTACACCCGGTCATATAACAGCCCGGTTTATTGAGTCTGTATCTCCTAAAGCCGCAGAACTTTTAAAGCAGATCAAATATGTTTCCACCGCGACAGTGACCATTGCATACAAGAAGGAAGGATTTTCTCACGCTCTGGATGGCTTTGGGTTTGTCGTCCCGAAATGCGAAGGAAGAAGTATTCTTGCCTGCACATGGACGTCTTCAAAATTTCCGCATCGGACTCCAGATGGATATGTCATGCTTCGCTGCTACCTTGGAGGTGCCTTGCAGGAGGACATCGCTGAGAAAGATGAAAAAACGATGGCAGACCTGGTCAAACAGGACTTGAAAGAAATAATGGGAATAAAAGAAGAGCCTGTTTTTTGCAAAGTTTACCATAATAGAAAATCAAACGTGCAATACCATGTGAACCACTCTGAACGAATTGATTCCATCATGGGGGAGTTGCAGGAAGGTATTTTTCTTGCGGGAAGCGCATACCGTGGAATTGGAATACCCGATTGTATCCAGAGCGGGACCCGGTCGGCAGAGGCAGCGATAGAATTGATGACAGGAAAACCCAAATCGGAAACCTAGCATCTAATAGCTTTTACACATAAAAAAGGAGTTTTTCATGAAGTGGGTTTCCGCACTTTCCAGGCAAACCGATATTGACAATGCTGTGCAAGAAGCGGCGGAGTCTGCTGTCAAACAACTTGGCAAAGATCAGTCCGATTTGACGGTTATTTTTGTTTCTCCCCAGTTTAGGGAATTTTATGACAAGGTTCCCGAACTGGTAAACCGATACTTGAAACCCGGCTTGTTATTTGGTTGTTCAGGCGGAGGCATAATTGGTAATGGGGAAGAAGCTGAGCATCAAGCGGCTGTTAGCATCACCTGTGCCGATCTGCCCGGTGTGAATATAAAACCTCTGCAATCCACAACCAATGACTTGCCTGACCAGGACACATCTCCTTCTGTTTGGAGGGAATGGTTACAAGTGAATGTGGAAGACCAACCTCATTTTGTTTTTCTGGCAGACCCTTTTTCTTTCCGGGGAGAAGAATTTCTGGCCGGAGTGGATTTCGCGTATCCCAATAGCAAAAAAGTTGGTGGGCTTGCCAGTGGAGCACAGTCTCAGGGCGGGAACGCGCTCTACCTGGGGGATAAAGTTTATGACAGTGGATTGATAGGCATTGCTTTAACCGGTGATATTGAGATCGATACTATTGTGGCGCAGGGGTGCCGCCCTATTGGTGAGCCCATGCAAATCACTCAATGTGAACATAACTTGCTTCAAGAGCTTGCAGGAAAACCACCTTTGGAAGTGCTGCATGAATTGAACGAAATGTTATCCGAAGATGATAAAAAGCTTATCCAGACCTCTTTGTTTCTGGGAATAGAAATGGACCCTATGAATGATAATCCACAGCAGGGAGATTTTCTCATCAGGAATTTGATGGGAGTTGATCGTGAAAGCGGAGCGGTGGCTATCGGCGCTCTGTTAAGAAACGGACAACTGGTGCAATTTCATTTGCGTGATAAACAGATGTCAGCAGAAGACCTGGATGTGATGCTGACCCGTTACCTGAATCAGGGCAATGCTGAAAATGCCAGCGGGGCCTTATTATTTTCTTGTCTGGGACGCGGCCAATACTTGTATGGTAAAGCTAACCACGATACAGATATGTTTCTAAGCAAACTGGGAAACATTCCTTTAGGGGGATTTTTTTGTAACGGTGAGATAGGGCCAGTGGGCAAGACAACTTTCTTACACGGTTACACCAGTTCGTTTGGCATTTTCCGCCCACAAACCATGAAAGAAATGGAGTAAGGGTTTGTGAAGGTCACAATACTGGGTTCTGGTACAGCAGTGCCCTCATTGGAGCGCAACTCATCGGGAGCGCTCATTCAGGAGGAGGGCACCAATACCCTGGTTGATTTTGGGTATGGAACTTTAAAACAACTCTTGAACCTGGGAATCACCTACCACGACATTGACCGAATTTTTTTCACACACAATCACCCGGATCATATTTGTGATTTGATTCCTTTTCTATTTGGCGCAAAGTATAGCCCTGGGGCAAGGAAGAGAGACTTGGAAATTGTAGCGGGTCCCGGCTTCCAGAAATTTTTAAACAAACTATTTTCCACATTCGGGAACTGGCTTACCCCTAAGGAATACCTTTTCCAGATCACTGAAATTGATGAGGGTTCGAAAAACTTTGGCTGTCATCAGGTACTTTTCAAAAAAGTCAGGCATATTGACATGAGCCGAGGCTACCGGTTTGTGAACTCAGAGGGCAAGTCGGTGGCATTTTCCGGAGACACTGATTATTGCGAAGGAATGATAGAACTTGGCAGGCGAGCAGACCTGATGATTCTGGAATGTGCCACTCCTGATGATACCAAGTTACCAGGGCATCTGGTTCCCTCGCTGGCCGGCAAGTTGGCGAAAGCAGCGGATTGCAAAAAACTCTGCCTAACTCATTTTTATCCACCCTGCGATATGAATGCTATCCGCGAAACAGTTTCAAATCTTTATCAGGGTGAACTGGTTCTGGCCCGCGACCTCATGCAGTTCGAATTATAATCAGAATCTTTTCTGCCGAATAAGCACTGTGCGCTCAGCGGCGGAGTGACCTCCGCTGGTAAAATATCAGAGCCTCATCTGCCGATTAAGCATTTTCCCAGCCGGCAAAAGTTATTGCTCATTATACCCCTCCGGAGCATGAAATTTAAGGAAGAGGGACATCACAGCCTCGCGCTTAGCGACTTTCTCGCCAATCTTCGATGAGATCAACCACAAACATGAACAATTTAAGAAACCCTATTGTGGCAAATATACCCAGTAATAATTGCAAAAGGGGTGGCAGGGCAGTGACAAAGTCCTTAATACTTTCTATGAGTTGTGTTGTGTCCAAGAAATACCACTGAAATATAGAACAGGTTTTTAATTTCGAGACGAACTATTGCGCGACCAGAATACAGAAGCTTGTAACATTCTGCAACCAATTGAAAACATTCTGCTCTACATGAATTATGGGTTAGGGGTTCATTCCCTTTTTTTTCTCCGGTATAATCTATAGTATAAACTCAATCTCAAAAAAGGGGCGAGTATATGCCGGTTATTTCTAAATTTCTTATAGCAGCCTTCCTTGTTTTTTTTCTTAACGCTGTTCCGGTTGGGGCGGCGAGTTTCGTCGATAACCAAAATGGTAGCGTTACAGACTCCACCACGGGTTTGATGTGGCAGCAGGGAGATTCTTTCCACGATTTAAAAAAAGGTCTCAACTGGTACGATGCCCTGGAGTATGTCGCGATAAAAAACTCAGAAAAGTTTGCCGGTCATAGCGATTGGCGTTTGCCAACAATTCAGGAACTAAATAGTCTATGGATTGCTTCTGGAAAAATTAAAAGTAAGGATGATGAAGCTCTTGGGTTGCCCAACGGGTTTGCAAACGGAGGAAGCTATTATATTTGGACCAGGGACGAGCGTGGTTTAGACCATGCCTGGTACTTTGGCCTTGGCCATAAAGAAAACTACTTTAACCTCAAAGAGCTGTCAGATATGGAGCAAGGTGCAAAATTGGTCCGCTCTGCTGGGAAGGGTGATTAATCGTATTGCTGCATTGAGCCAGGATAGACTGCGGTTCTCCAGATAAACACGGTTGGGTGCCGCCGGCGACTCGCCGGAAGGGAGAGTAAACATATGAAACATAAAGTACGATTATATAAATCAATAATAACTTTACTGGTGTTAACTGGCGCGTGTTATTTCGCTTCTTCAGTGATGGCACAGGAACATGAAATGGATCATGGCGCAATGGGTCATTCTGCTCCCGGAGAAGAGTATCGGACTGGTGAGCCAATGGATCATGGAGCCATGGATCATGGCGCAATGGGGCATGAAGAAGGGGATAGTTTATTCCGTACCCGGGGAGCTCATGACCAGCTTGACGAAACCAGGCCTCAGGACATTGACAGTCTGCGGGCTCGTGGTCGGAATATTTATTTGCACATGTGTGTGTTCTGTCATGGAAAGGACGGTAACGGCGGCGGCAAGGCGGTGGAATATTTATATCCCTGGCCCAGGGATTTCAGGGAAGGTATTTTTAAATTTCGTTCTACTCCGACGGGCACTCTTCCCAGAGATGAAGATCTTTACAGGACCATCATCAATGGCATACCGGGAACATCCATGCCGGCATGGAAGGATGCATTGAGCCCTGAAGATACATGGGCTTTGATCGGGCATATCAAAAACTTTTCTTCACGTTTCAAAAAGGAAAAGCCTGGTAAAAAAATAGAGGTGAAAAAGGTTCTTGAGTCCACACCAGAACTGGTGGCCCGTGGCAAGGAACTTTATAAGACATTAAAATGTTATCGTTGTCATGGAGAATCATTAAAGGGAGATGGAGAGCTGGCGGAATCCCTCATGGATGCCTGGAAGCATGCTGTGTTTGTGCATGACATCACTAATCCGCATTATTTTAAAAGTGGACATAAAGCGGAGGATCTTTTCAGGACGATAACTTCCGGGCTCGATGGAACGCCCATGGGTTCCTACATCCATATTCCCGAAGAAGATCGCTGGGCATTGGTGCACTACATTCGCTCCAAACTTGTTAAAGAGTTTAAGGAGGCTGAGTTTGAAACGGATGTTTATTCTCTTCCAGTAGGAGTCGAATTGAACACCGATCCTTCCAGTCCCGTTTGGGAAGGGGTGGCTTCGAAAAACCTGGTATTGAGGCCGTTATCGGCTCGGCGAGGTGCGGTGGAGTTCATCAACGTTGCCTCGGTAAACAATGGAGAACAACTGGCAATACGCTTGCAGTGGGAAGACCCGACTCATGACGCTTTTTCAGAATTGCATTCAGATATATTCCGCGATGGCGTAGCAGTGCAATTTGCCCTTGGAGCCGTGACACTTCACACTCACGGGCATAACGAACCATTTTTCGGGATGGGCAACCGCAATAAGCCGGTGAATATCTGGCATTGGAAAGCCGGACTGGAAGAAACCCTTGAAGCCGAAGACGACCTTGAGTATGCGGGGGGTGGAGTAGATATGGACGCGCTGATCTATGGTGGAATCATGTCCAACCCGGTTGCCAGACTGAACACCACGGGTGAGAACCCGGTTGAAGAACTGAACGCGGAAGGTTTCGGCACAGTCACTCCGCAACCTGGTGAAAACCAGAATGTGGAGGGTTCCGGCGAATGGAAAGATGGAAT
>WAHY01000016.1:0-6042 GCA_009873635.1 Nitrospinota bacterium | reverse complement strand
CGGTTGCCAGACTGAACACCACGGGTGAGAACCCGGTTGAAGAACTGAACGCGGAAGGTTTCGGCACAGTCACTCCGCAACCTGGTGAAAACCAGAATGTGGAGGGTTCCGGCGAATGGAAAGATGGAGTCTGGACCGTGGTTTTTCTTCGTGACATGCCAAAGACCGGTAAATGGGATGTGGATTTCGCAAAACGCATCGACCCCGCTCTGGTTGCATTCGCAGTCTGGGATGGTGTCAAAGAAGACCGTAATGGACGCAAGGTGATCAGTGTCTGGCAACGTTTCAACATCAAGAAGCCGAAACCTTGAGAAAAGAATTACTCATTGCTGTTATCAATTTTCTCCTTGTTTCTCCGCCTCAGTTAAAAGCGGAAGAACAAGTCGGCCTTGGTGAACTAAATCGCTTACTCAATTTACACTTACCTAAAAAAAATCAGGGAGAGGTTGTTGGTCCCTCTAAAAAAATAAAGTTTGGAAACGAAGAAATAGTTTTCACGGTTCCCGGTTTCAACACCTATGGTTGTGGTGATTGTCATGAATCGGGAAAGTTGCTAGACAAGTCGATTAAAAGGATGGAACAATCACTTAACCGTGAGATGGAGTCTTTTCCTAATCTTCCACCACCCATATTGAAGCAGTTTATCATTCAGTCTTGGTCGGATGAATGGTTGCGTCCTGGCCAGTTTGCTCACACCACTTTTGACACGATTCGCATTTCACCTGCCGCGGTTTTGGTTGACAGTCTTGTGTATGGCAATGCCACGCACTTGCATGAATCTTTTCATTTAACCCAACCGTTTCTGGGGGTAGCAAACGAACTAGAGGCCTATGGATTGAATATCAGATCTGACCCGCGTTTTCTGATATTAAATTTTCCTTATTTTTCTGATACGGTCACGGAATTCTTCGTCCCCGATTTCAGGGAGATATTGGACCGGTTTTTTTCCCGCCAGTTAAAAGAGAAATCGTCGGTGATTGGAGAAGATATGATTGTCCCCAAAGAAGCGCAGTGGTTTTTAATGCCTTTTGATGAAGAGTCGCTGATGAAGTTGAACATCGCTATAAAAAAACTTGAGCCGGTGTTACGTGAAGTGTCCCGCCTGAACCGGAAGTACCCATTAGAAGCCGCATATCTAGGGGAACAGGACCGTGTGGTATCCTTACTGCTTGACATTGCAGCAGTGAAAATCCTTCCGCTGCCTCCATTGGATATAGACTCCACATTACTCAAGAAAGCGTTTTACATTCTTGATGAGCAGTTCAACAAACTCGATAACACTAGGCTAGGATATCGTATAGATCGTAAGCACGAAGCTTTAATGACCCTTACTTACCAATTAAGGTTGAAGGACCCAGCAACCCGGTTGGGAATCTATTTCCGGTTTTTAAAGAATAGGTATATAGGGGATGATGGTGAAATAAAACTGGTGATACCTGATGAAGAAGATTTTAAAAAGTATGTCGCAGAGAAACGCCGCGAAATAAAGAAAATGGCAGACTCCCCCAAACTCACATCAATAGAAAAAGCCGGTGCCTTGAAAATGTTGGAAAGTATTTCTTCCGTTGGTTCAAGAAACTGAATGGGTTCTACTTAAAGCCGAAAGCAGAATTAATAAGTAGAAACAGTTATTGCTCACCAGCTACGCCAGAGTGGAAAAAATGGTGGCTGCAAAGACACCCTCTCGCAAGACCTGAAAAGCTTTATAGCCGAAAGGGACTCTTTCTCTGGAAGAGGAGAACCGTTTATTGAGGGAACAGTTAGGAGCAATGAATATGATGGTGGGCATAGAACGAGTTATTCTGAATCAGGCTAACTTGTAAGACTTGAATCAAGGAGTGGGATCTGTTGATTGATAATGGCGGGAGGCTTCTGTCAGAATTTTTTCAGCTTCTTGCCGGTTGCCATACCCTCTGGATTTCATTTTTCCTTTATAGTTCGTGAACCACAGTTCCAGGATTTCTGTGATTCCGGGAAAACGTTCGTCTAGCTCTGAAATGGAATCCGCTTTTTTAAGGGGTGAATTAAATTGAACAGCGATTAATTTGTCGTCTTGTTCTCCATGGTCGTCAAGTTTAAGGACTCCGATCAGTTTGGCTGAAGCGACTTCACCCCGTTCTAGAGGAGGTCCAAGCAGAATTATGTCTAAAGGGTCACCATCGCCTCCGGATTCTTTCGGCAACAGGGTGCCTGGCACCATTCCATAATTGCCCGGGTATCCAATATATTTAAGAACTCGCGGTTTGCCTTTTTTGAAGTCCCATTTCAAGTTTCCATGTTCTTTGCTCACTTCCCATTTATCTGTCCTTCCTGCGGGAATCTCAATCACCGCGTTGACATTTCCTGATGAATCTTTACTGGGCCAGTCTTTCAGAAAGTGCTTTTTCGAAGACAGGGTATAGGGGTCTTTATACTTCAAGCCGGGAGCAACATTGCACGGTAAGTTACAGGAGTTAGCTTCTGAAATTACGGGAAAAAGAATATGGATCAATAAGGAGGCGACAAAAGATTTCATCTTGTTTTTCAGTTAGAGTGGGAGGCCGGTACAGAATTAATTTATTAATAATACAGAATTGAGGTTATTGTCAGGGGTTAGAAAAGAGGCAGGTTGCTGTTTAATGGAAAGATCAGGATATATGACTCATTAAGAGCGTTGTTTCTTGCCAAAGAGAGTTTTTTGCAATTCACCAGCGGCGGTTCGCCGTTAGAGCTTGCTGGCTGGTGTGACGAGAGCAGGTCCCTTAACGTGGTCTTCCAGAGTTTCCCCTTGTACTTTATCCTGCAGTTTCATCAGGGCATCGATCACCATTTCTGGTCTTGGAGGACATCCCGGTATATAGACATCAACTGGAATGAGGGTATCAATACCCATAACAGTGGAGTAGTTATCATAGAATCCACCTGAAACCGTGCAAACCCCATAAGCGACCACCCATTTGGGTTCGGTCATCTGGTTATAGACCTTGGTGAGAATGGGGGCCTGTTTGTGGCTGATGGTTCCTACAACCATCAGCAGATCGGCCTGCCTGGGTGAAAACCTGGGAAACGCCGCACCCATCCTGTCAAGATCGTATCGGGGACCAGCTACTGACATGAACTCCATTCCACAACATGCTGTGATGAAGGGATATATAAAAAAGGAATATTTACGTGCCCAGTTTACGGCCTGGGTCATTTGCGTTACGATTACGTTGTTACCCAGACTCATTTCCGTCTCGGTTCTGTATAGTCCAGCCATGCCATCTGCTCCCTGAATGAGGTTTAGACCGCATCTTAAAATATTTTCTGCAAAAAATCCACTACTAGCCGTCGAGACAACGACAATATTTTTCAGGCCGGAAAAGGGATGTTTCGGTATAGATTGGCAACTCACCATGTCGGCGTAAGCAATTTCAGTGGGTTGCCTGCTGGACTTAAACCGGTGTATAATTATAGATCATCATAAGTTACATGCCAGTCCGGTAAATCGGTATTGGGTTATCAATTGCGGGAGAAAGGTAATTATGGATTACAGTGGCAATAAGACCGCCATGGGTCAAGACAGGGCCATGGCTGAAACCGAATCTATTGTTCGGATGAATTTGAGTAAAGATGGCAAAACCCTTGATCTTACTGCCACTTATTTGAAGGAATATGGAGCCAAAGACATCGCTCGTATGGAGTTTTTGCGTCCTCTAACCCACCTGGCTTTTGGAACCAACCTGTGCGGTCCCAAAGGGGCTAAATACATCGGCCAGTCTGAAGTGTTGGTCAACCTCACTTCGCTGAACATGTTTTATAATCGCCTGGGTAACGAAGGGGCCAAGTATATTGCGGTTTCTGATAACCTTTTGACCCTGCAGAACCTTGTGCTTACAGATAATGAAATCACCGATGAGGGGGCTCTGGTTTTAGCCAAATTCATGCCTCTTTTCAGCAACCTCGTGCGCCTTGATTTGCGTCTCAACCGGATCAAGGATGAGGGGAAAAATGCCCTCATGGAAGCGCAAAAAATGTCCTCCGTTAAACATCTCCTATTAGATAAAGTAGAAGGGTTCCAGGTCAAAGGCTAACGGCGAGCCGCCGTCTGTAGATCGCCAAGATAATCTCTCGCACAACAGCTAACATTCCTGCTCGTTGCCTCCCTCGCTAGAGGGGATTGGCCCGACGCGAGTAGCCAGCGGCGGTTCGCCGCTAGCCGAGAGGATTTAATGCGACTTGTTCGTTGTCGAACAATGGCGCGATATCACCAAAGTCTATTCCTGCCAATTCCACACATTGCCGGATTTCAGAACTCTGATAGATGATCTGCCACAACCGGTTGCCCATTTCCTGAATATTTTCGAGCAGTCCGGTAATACCGTGGGGGTGTTGAATCACGGAAAACAGGTTAAGCTTTAAAGGTTCCCACTTTTTTTGAGCTTTCAGGATTTCGCGATAGAGTTCCAGCTCATGTTCAACGAGCGGAAAGGTTCTCCTGAGAGGGTGGGCCTGGGTCGAATTGGGGAACATTGACAGGAAGTCTTTTTCGATTCGGCTTGCTTTCCAGCTTGTGAGCAGATACCCGGTCAGGTTGCCATGCAAGACAGAAATCGATTTGACAAGCTGATGCACCCGGTCAATATGTTCCGCGCGCATTTCGTTGATTAGAACAGCATTGGGGAAATCCTTGTTGATCCGTTCTTTGAAGAGAAAAAGGTTGGCATATAGTTCTCTCAAAACCGAGTTTAAATTCGCGATGGTGACAGGGGCATCGGGATGGCGGGTATCTTTTAAAGAGACGGTTTCCACTTCCAGGTCCCGTTTGGTGGTTTCAATATAATTGATCTGCGGGATATCGAGAAGTTTGTAAAACATCTCTGGCGAAAGTGCCAGGTTGATGCCGAACTGTTCCCGCACATGGTCGCGAATTTTACGGCATTTGACCACATCCCGAAAGGTTTCGACCGTTTGTTCCAGCGGTTCACCTGTTTCGGCGAAAGGTTCGACCTCCACTTCCAGACCCAGCAGTTTTTGTAGAATTCTTTTAGGGTCCCTCAACGTAAAGATCCTCTCATCAAAATTTCATCCACACGGTTTGAGGACTTCATTCTATGATGGAAATGGTGGCAGATACAATGCGGGTCGGGGACATAAATCAAAAAAACTGGCCATGATGGCGGTTGGAATTTTTAATGGAAACTGTTGACATTCGTCACGTGCGGGTTCCGGCGGTTCCAATTCCAGCCGGAATATTTTCAAATGCGAACACCTAAGCCGGGGTGGCGGAATTGGTAGGCGCAAGGGACTTGAAATCACCTCATATTTTCCCAAGTCCAGTCATATCAAGGGAAAATGGCATTTTAGGGGTTATGCAACATATCTAATCTTTTAACCATCAAAACTTCCACCAAAAATTATGGAAGTCCTATGAATAAATTAGTGCAATTAATATCAAAGGTTTAGGTGTTCTTTTTCCAGCAAAGATGTCTTGCCAAAAGTTTTACAGGTAATCAATTTGGGTCGGGTATTTATTAACAAGTGGTTCCCTATATTTGGACATTTATCTTTATCATTATAGGTTTTTGAATGTTTAACTATATCGATAAGTTATCTTTTCTTAAAACGCCTTTCTATTTATCAATCTTTCTCGCCTTTATTTCCTTACTTTCATTATCAGGTTGTTCCAAATACTCCGATGAAGTGCAGGCAAATTTAACCAAACTAGAAAATACTAAGTCGTGTCCAGGTTGTGATTTGACAGGGATTGAATTGATTAGTTTTGATCTTAAAGGAGCGGATTTGAGTGGTGCCAATCTAACGGATGCGAATCTTAGAAGATCAGATCTTACAGGAGCAAACCTGACGGATACAAACCTGACTGATGCAAATTTGTTGGGTGTAAATCTTACGGATGCGAAATTAATAAATACAAATCTATCTGGGGTTAAACTTAGTTATTCGAATATAAATGGGGCGGATATATCTGGTGCGATATTAAAGGATGCGCATTTAAATAGTTCAAATGTAGTGAATTCCAGGATAAAGAATTCAGATATGACCGGTGCCAATCTTTATAATGCT
>WAHY01000015.1:49055-60298 GCA_009873635.1 Nitrospinota bacterium | reverse complement strand
GGATGGGTTATTTCGTTGAATGAAATATAGTTATCCTATGTTGCATCATCTATTGTGGCGGTGGAAACAGGAGAAGCTGATGAGGAAAAAGTAGAAGAAATTGTGTCTGAAAGGGTGATTGAAGAGCACGAAGAGGCAGGAGAAGTTATCCCGTGGGTAGCGGGAGCATTATTTCTGGTTTCTGTTGCCGGTTTGGTAAAGAAAAACTCTCATGCGATTCGTTTGTCACTAGTCATTTTAAATTTTATTGCGATTATCCCGTTGGTCTCAACTGGCGGGGAACTTGTCTATCAATATAGCGCTGCCAACTCGCACCTGCCGGAAAAGAAGCAGGAATGAAGACGCTATATCCTCAATTCAATTTTTTCTATGGTGTTACTTTAAAAAGAACATTAAACTACCCATATTGGCTAACGGTTTCGGGTACTTCAATTATGAGAGAACTCATTCTGGAAAAACTTAAGACGAGCGGTTATCTGCCCCCTCTCCCCGATGTTATCATTGCTTTACAGAAATTAATGAATGATCCTGATTGTGAGGTCGAAGATGCCAGGCGGCTTATAGCGTCGGACCCTGTCTTGTCTTCCAGAGTAATAACCATGGCCAACAGTGCCCTGTTCGGTGGAGGGAGAGACCTGGCAGAAGATATTGAGGATGCCATAGTTCGGCTGGGATTGGGAGCAGTGCTGGAGCTATGCTATACGGTAGAGCTTCCCTGTTGCATCAAAGTGCCTCAAACTATGGGCCAAACCCGTTTCTGGAAACATGGACTGGCGGTAGCCATTCTTTCACGGGAACTGGCAACCAAAGTTTTAACAGATAAAGAAGAACTGGGTTCAAGTTACCTGGCAGGCCTGGTTCATGATATCGGTTTGCTGGTCTATGATTACCTGGTTCCTGACCAGTTCAGTGAATTTCTAAAAACCACTGACTTTATCAACTCCGATCAACCCTTGGAAATACTGGAAAAAAACTTTTTTGGTATTTCCCACTCTGAGTTGGGAGCGGCTTATCTGAAAGAGTGGTGGCCTATTTCTCCAAAGGTCGTGGAGGCAACAGCAGCTCATGGTAGATCTGGTCTGGAAGTAGATCAAATACCCGACCTGACCCGTTTGGTAAGCACCGCAAACCGGATAGCCAATGTATATGACCTGAGTCATCCTTATGAAACCAGTCATGCTTCTATTGATGAGAACTGCCTGGCTGCCCTTAATATGTCCAAAGAGGAATTAGACGAACTGGTGGATTGGGCCCAGGTCGGACTTCTTGCCGCAGAATCGGTTCTTTAATGTCAAGCAGTGTCTCACCCGAACGCGAAGGATTGACCCGGGCAAAAGTTTCCCGGTTTCTTGCTCTTCCTTTCAGCCCATCAAGACTGAAAACCTTCATGAAAGTGAAACGGTTTGAGGAAATTCCCATCAACAAGCTTCAGGAAATTGGCCTTGAAGGGATTCTAATAGATGCTGACGGCACACTCACTCCCCACCATCAAAGTGAGTTCAGTCAATCGGTCATAAATCATGTACGTTCCATGCTGGAAAAAGGGTTTAAAGTGGCCATTTATACCAACGCCTGGGAAAACCGTTTTAAACCTTTTTTGGAAATTGGTACACAAGTAGTTGCTAACGTGCCAGCCAAACCTGATCCGCGGGGATTTCAAATCGCCATGACCGAATATCTTGATATGGATGACCCATCCAAGGTATGCATGATTGGGGACAGCTATATCACAGATGGTGGAGCCGTTGATGCGGGGATGAAGTTTATCCATGTCAGGCCAATTAAAGGAAACGAGCCCTTCTTTCATTCCGCAACCCGTTTTATTGCCTATCTATGTGCTAAAATATACGGATAAAACCCCTTTCAGAATTATCTTTGTTGCAAACCGGATATATTTTTAGGGTTTACTTCTTTCTTCAATACAAGAATAATAGCTAGAAGATAGACAGATAACTTTTACCTATCAAGTTTAGGAAGTATGGAATTCGAACAAGTTCAAGTATATTGCGAGGAAGCTAAAAATATTGCAAAAAGTGAAGGAACACATGCAGGACTTTCTTATCTAATTGGAGAAAAGTTTGGCATCAACCTTGGCCTTCTCAAAAAAGCAAGGCAAAAGCTTCAGTTTCTCTACCCCAATAATGATATGTCAGAGGACCACCCTCTTAACCAGGGAGGACGTTCGCTAAAGATGAGCTATGCTTTGACCATACAAGAGCATTACAGCGGACCTCTTGAGCAGGTTAAACAACAAGAAGCTCTTCTGAATGAGTTTGCTAAAGCTATCCTCAACACATTCAGACAGGACGAAATCAAAAGTTATCTGGAATCTTCACCCAATCTTAGCAGCGAATACGACGCTCAGGAATCGGAAGAGTTGGATATGGGAAGCGAGGAGATATTTTCCGCTGAAGATCTATTAATGGAAGCAGAAGAAATTCTGATTCTTGAAGATATAAAAAAAATGCTAATACAGGATCATTAAACTTAAAACCTATGGAACCCCCTCCAGTACTTAAACAAAGCACACGGCTTATACTAGCATTTATAATCCTTTGCGCCTGCACTGTATTGATTCTTTTTACCGGGCCGGGGTTCAGTTTTGTCTGGCAGGTTATTTTATCCAGTATACTCTTCTTTTTCCTGTTCTGGCTGGTCACTTGAAGGCGAGCCACACTATTGCCAACAACGCCATTCCTGCCAGAGCCAACCCAGAAATCGCAAGGGATTTTACAGTTGGCAGGTCTTTTTCAAGCTTATGGTTGACCGGCTCCAGGGATGACTGAATCGACTTATCAAGTTCCTCTTTGACCTCATTTAAAATTTCCATTTTCACGTAGCGTGTGTTTTCGGCAACGAGCTTGTCGAGGTCTTCCAGTATCTTCCTGGTGATTTCCGGGGTCGCTTTCACCAACTCCTGTTGCACAGCTTCAAGTCCGTCTTCATTCAACCGCATCATTTTGCGGTCAATCTCCTCCATCTTTGTTCTAATGGCCTTTTCAACTTTTGGGCCTATATTCTCCTGTATTCGCTCCATTGAGTCCCGTGCATTAGCCAGCGACTCGTGCAGGTGTTCCTGGATTTCTTCTTCCAATGCTTCTTTTCTGGACTCTACATGTTCTGCAAGAATATCCAACCTCTGGCGGATTTCTGACACAGTTTTAAATCCTTCTCGGGCCTGCTGCTGCTCACGTTCAAATTCCGGGTTCATCGAATCAGTCATTTTTCATTCTTCTATATATTTTAATACCTTCTTAATTAGATGTAACAGGCTGTACAAGGTATCAAAAATTCCAGATAAAACCAGGGTCTAAATTAAATAGTTCAGTCTGAATTTATCGTCAATTGCCTGAAAACTTAACCAATGTATAGGCTGGCTTCCGGCATATCTGCCCGCTCTCCAGCATAACGAAAAAATCTCTTTCGGCCCAGCTTGACTTAACCCATGCGGTCAGGTATCTTGATACCATTGATAAATAAAGGGTTATTTAGTGGAAAAGGTCATACAGGAATTTAAGGACTACCTGCTTGTGGAGAAAAATGCTTCTCCAAATACAGTGGATGGTTATATGAACGATATCGCACAATTTCAGGATTTCCTGATCCACTCAGGTCATTCCAAAGATGACTCTTCCTTTCAAATAAAGCAAATAGACAGGTTGGCAGTGCGCTCATTCATGGGCTTCCTTTATGAAAAGAAGTATTCGGGCACAACCATGCGGCGCAAGCTTTCAACCTTAAGCTCATTTTTCAGGTTTATGTCCCGGGAAGGGTATGTTAAGAACAATATCGCTAAAACTGTGCCTGCACCCAAGATGCAGAATAAGTTACCTGCTTACTTTTCCGTTGATGAAATGTTTCGCCTTTTAGATTTGCCAGAAGGCGTTGGTTTTCTTCCTGTTCGCGACCGTGCTTTGTTGGAACTATTTTATAATTGTGGCTTACGCATCAGTGAACTGGTCGGCTTGACAATTAATAACACCAATCTGGACTCTCGCATGATAAAAGTGCTGGGTAAAGGTGGAAAGGAACGCATGCTGCCAATGGGTAACCATTGCGTGGAAGCTTTAAAAACATATATTAAAGCTCGAAATGCCAAAATCAAACAGCCCGGCACAAACCAGTTGTTCTTGAATAACCGTGGTGCGGGAATTTCTGTTAGAGGGGTACGCAAAGTAGTGGATAAATATATCAAGCAGGGGAATTTCGCTGGTGGAGTCTCACCCCACTCGCTCAGGCATTCGTTTGCCACCCATTTGTTAGAAGGGGGAGCAGATTTGCGCTCGATTCAGGAGCTATTGGGCCATTCCAGCCTGTCCACCACCCAGAAATACACACATTTAACACTCGACAGATTGTCAGAGGCCTATGATAAGGCACACCCTCGTGCCAAAGAAAAACTCGCTTTGGAATAATTTAACCTCCATTTTTTTACTGAGATCAGTACAATACTAAATATGATGCACGCAACCACAATACTCTCTGTCCGCCATAAGGGCAATGTCGTCATCGGCGGTGACGGACAAGTCAGCCTTGGTAATACGGTAATGAAACATACGGCAAGCAAGGTTCGACGAATGTACAACGATAATGTAATCGGCGGCTTTGCAGGTTCTACCGCAGACGCCTTTTCCCTGTTTGCCCGGTTTGAAGAAAAGCTTGAAAAATTCCAGGGCAATTTACCCCGCTCGGCAGTGGAATTGGCTAAAGACTGGCGCACTGATAAAATGTTGAGGCGTCTTGAGGCAATGCTGATTGTTGTCGATAAGGACCACTCTCTCCTGCTTTCAGGAACGGGAGATGTTATCGAACCCGATGATGGGGTGTTGGCTATTGGCTCTGGAGGCATGTTTGCGTCCGCCGCCGCCAAAGCACTTGTTCAACACAGCGATCTTTCCACAAGGCAGATAGTAGAAGAATCCATGAAGATCACAGAGTCGATATGCATTTATACAAACTCTAATTTAACCATTGAGGAATTGTAGTTCATGAATGAAACAGTAGTCACCCAGTCTGACAATACTGCCCAGGATGCCAATGAAAAGCTCATGGCATCATTAACACCGAAACAGATTGTTGAGGAACTGGATAAGTTTATCGTTGGACAAACCAATGCAAAACGGGCCGTAAGTATTGCCCTGCGTAATCGCTGGCGGAGGCTACAGTTATCCAGCTCCCTTCGGGATGAGGTGGGCCCAAAAAATATTCTTATGATAGGACCAACGGGAGTGGGAAAGACGGAAATAGCCCGCCGACTGGCAAAACTTTCGAAGTCTCCTTTCATTAAGGTAGAGGCCTCCAAATATACGGAAGTTGGATATGTCGGTCGTGACGTGGAATCTATGGTCAGGGACCTGGTGGAGTTGTCTAAAAATATGGTTAAAGAAGAAATGGAAACCACCATTCGTGCTGAAGCCCGGGAACAAGCTAAAGAAAGGCTTCTTGACTTACTTCTTCCTCCGCCAGCAGGACTACAGGGAAAACCTGGCTTCAACCTTGATTCAAATGGCAAATTACATTATGAGCAAACCCGGGAAAAATTCGCTCAGATGTTAAAGGAAGGAAAACTCGATGATCGTGAAGTGGAAATCCAGATACGCGATCAAATGCCATCAATCATCGATATGAATGCTGGCGCGGGTATGGAAGAAATGAGCAATAATATAAAGGACATGCTGGGTTCGATATTGCCTCAGAAAACATCCAACAAAAAATTGAAAGTACCTGATGCCTTCAAGGCTCTGTGTCGGGAGGAAGCAGAGAAATTGCTGGACCAGGAAAAAGTCACGAAAGAAACCATTAAACGTGTGGAGCAAAACGGAATTATCTTTATTGATGAGATTGATAAAATTATCGGCCGCCAGTCTGGGGGAACCAGTAGCCCAGACGTCTCTCGCGAAGGTGTTCAGCGCGACCTGCTGCCTATCGTTGAAGGTTCATCAGTAAATACTAAATATGGGATCGTGAAAACCGACCATATCCTTTTCATAGCGGCTGGTGCATTTCATTCGGCCAAACCGTCTGATCTGATTCCTGAGTTTCAAGGCCGTTTTCCCATACGTGTCGAACTTGATTCCCTGACCAAGGAAGATTTTGTCCGCATTCTTACAGAGCCTGACAACGCTTTGGTCAAACAGTACATTGCTTTACTGAAAACCGAACAGGTCAACCTGAGTTTTCTGAATGATGCGATTAATCAGATTGCTGAAATGTCGGCTTTAGTAAACCAGCGGACAGAAAATATAGGCGCACGACGGCTCCAAACCATCATGGAAAAATTTCTGGAAGAAATATCTTTTGACGCCCCGGACCTGGAAAATAAAAACATCGAAATAGATGCCGACTATATTCGAGAAAAATTAAAAGACATTATCCAGAATGAAGACTTGAGCCGTTATATCCTTTAGCGGAGGCCTCCCGCTTAAAACTGAAACAACCTGCAGACTTGTCTATGAAAAAACTCATCAACAAAGCCGAAAACCTTTTAGAAGCACTACCATATATCAAGAATTTTTACGGCAAAACCATTGTCATCAAATACGGTGGCAATGCCATGGTCTCTGATGACCTCAAGGAAAACTTTGCTCTCGATATCATAATGATGAAATACATCGGTATCAACCCGGTCGTGGTTCATGGGGGAGGTCCGCAAATAGACAAAACTCTCAAGGCTTTGGGGATCAGGTCGGAATTCATACAGGGACAGCGCGTGACAAACAAAGAAACCATTGACGTAGTAGAAATGGTTCTTGGTGGAAAAGTTAACAAGGAAATCGTTTCACTGATTAATCATCAGGGTGGAAATGCGGTTGGTATTACTGGAAAAGACGGTGATCTGATACTGGCAAAACGGCATAAGAAGGTGAAACATTCTCCGGAAACAGATCGTCCAGAAATTATCGACCTGGGATTAGTAGGCGAAATCACTAATGTGAACCCTGATATACTGGAAACCCTTGATCAAAGTGGGTTCATTCCCGTTATAGCTCCAATTGGAAGGGGGGAAAACGGAGAAACTCTCAACATCAATGCGGATTTTGTCGCCGCAAAAATCGCTTCAGCTTTAAAAGCAGAAAAGTTGCTTTTAATGACCGATACCGAAGGTGTAAAAAACAAAGACGGAAAATTATTGACTGGCCTAAGCCGGAAAAACGTGAACGACCTGATACGCAGCAAAGTAATCCGTGATGGCATGCTTCCAAAAGTCAACTGCTGCCTGGATGCCCTAAAATCCGGAGTTCATAAAACCCACATCATTGATGGACGCGTTCGCCATGCCCTATTACTGGAAATTTTTACTACAGAAGGCGTTGGAACACAGATCGTAGAAAAAGCTAAAGACCTGACTCCAGAATAACCAGCATTCGGCATTCTTCAATTCTGGGTATTATCTTATCTCCTTGCTTTGATGGGACACATACCGGGTGATGCAGGATTCTCTTATAAGGCTATATGTTGACAAAATTTTTGTGGGTTGCTAATTTAATAAACGTAAACATAGATATTTAAACCTTTAGCCCTGTCTAATGTAATGAGCTTGCCCTTATTAGATGAAAGAAGCAAAGTTGTTCTATTGACAGTTATCGATAAATACATCGAGACTGCCGAACCGGTTGGTTCTCGCACGGTTGCTAAAATTCATCCAGAACACCTCAGCCCGGCAACACTCAGAAATGTGATGGCAGACTTGGAAGAAAAGGGTTTTCTGAGTCAACCCCACACATCGGCAGGCCGTATACCTACCGACAATGGCTACAGGTTTTATGTGAACCATCTTTTGCGTCCACAAAACTTTCTCATGAAAGCCGAGGTGCTATCAGACAGTTATGAGCTTGAGTATCCAGCCGGGAAACAAAACCTCCAGGGCATACTTGAACAGGCATGTGAAAATCTGTCTACAGTTTCAAAGCAAACGGGGTTAGTCATGCTCCCAAGTTTTTCAAGCGCCTGTTTCAAACACATTGAGTTTACCAAAGTAGGACCCCAGGCTGCGTTGGCCGTCTTTTTTTCCGAACAAGGTATATTGCAAAATAAAGTTCTACCTATTGATTCTGAGATGACTCAGGATCAATTAACCTCTATCTCTAATTACCTCAATAGCGAGTTCAGCGGAAAACCCATACGGTGGATAAGACAAGAGCTGCTTAAACGTCTGAAGGTTGAAAAAGAACACTATAATAACCTGGCAAGAAAAGCACACGACCTTTCTTCAGCCCTGTTTTCAGAAGAACATAAGAATAACGAATTGCTGGTCGAAGGTGCTTTGAATTTTCTGGATCAACCGGAATTCACAGAAGATATTGGAAAAATCAAAGCTCTGCTTGCAACTCTTGAAGAAAAAACAAAGTTGATAAACCTGCTTGACCTCTGCCTGCACCATGATGGGATGACCATCTTGATCGGCGAAGAAAACCTGCAGGAAGAAATGGGAAATTGCAGTTTAATTGCGCAAAATTACCAGTTGGGGAACGACAATGTAGGCACATTGGCTGTATTTGGTTCCAAAAGAATGGACTACAAACGCATTATTTCAATTGTGAATCATACCGCAAAGAAGGTCTCAAAGTTAATTTCGGATAATCAGGGAGTTTGAAAAAGTGACATCAAAAGAAAAAGTTTCGCAGGAACCGGAGGACACTTCAGAAACTTTGGATCCAGAGGTCCTGGAGCCGGAGGAAGAAGCCACTGCTAAAAAAGAAAAAGAATTAAGCCCGGTAGAGAAACTTCAGGAACAGCTCAAGAAAAAAGATGAGGAGCTTGCTGAACAAAAAAATGAATTCCTGAGGGAAAAAGCAGACCTGGAAAACTTCCGCAAACGGTTGATCAAAGACAAGGCCGATTCCGTTCAATTTGCCAATGAAAAGCTCCTGAAAGAGCTGGTTCAAATTGATGACAATATGGATAGAGCATTAAACGCCCCGAACACTTCCTTACAGACATTAAAGGAAGGCGTAGAAATGATCCAGAAGCAACTCGCCTCGTTTCTCAAAAACCATAAAGTGGAAGCCATTGAAGCGATAGGAAAGACTTTTGATCCTAATCTGCATGAAGTCATGACTCAGGTAGAGTCTGAAGAACACGATGAAAATACAATAATGCAGGAATATTCCAAGGGATATACATTAAATGGACGAATTCTTCGTTCCGCAAAAGTTGTGATCGCAAAAAAACCCTCAAAAGAATCCACACCTCCCGAAAAAGAAAGTGTTGAAGGTGAAGAATAACAGGTTAACCCTGCCACGGTCTGAACAGGTCCTCCTTTGTATCAATGCCCGAACTGCCTGAAGTTGAAACTCTGAAAAGGTCATTGCTACCGCTCGTAGTTAATAATACCTGCACAGCCCTGAAGTTCTTTCGAAATGACATCCGGTTTCCCATTCCTAAGTCTACTTTGAAGAAAAGAATGGTGAACCAGGTTGTTTCTGAAATCCAGCGTATCGGAAAATATCTGCTCTTAAAGGTGCCGCAAGGGTCAATGCTATTGCACCTCGGTATGAGCGGACGAGTTACGTTACAAGATTCAATAACCCCCCGGGAAAAACACACTCATGCTGTTTTCCAGTTTGGAAGTGACACCTTTCTTCACTTTATTGACCCCAGGCGATTTGGTTGTATTCTCTGGGTACCTGAAAATGGAAGACACCCTTTACTAAACAAACTGGGGCTGGACCCATTTTCACAAGAAGCCAACGCAAAAACTTTGAAAGGAATTGCCAGAAATTGTCGGTCACCCATTAAAACTTTTATCATGGATGCCCGACGCATCACTGGAATAGGCAATATTTATGCCTGTGAATCCCTTTACCAGGCCGGCATAAACCCCAAACGCAAGGCAGGAAAAATAACACTCACCGAATGGGAGACTCTAATATCCTGCATACGTTCTACCTTGATGAAAAGTATTGAATCTGGAGGAACGACCCTGCGTGATTTTTACAACCCCAACGGCACTGCAGGATATTACAAGGTGAGCCTGTCTGTTTACGGCAAAGAAGGTTTACCTTGTCCGAAATGCAAAACACCCATTATCCGCATGGTTCATTCAGGCCGGTCCACTTTTTTCTGCAAATTATGCCAGAAAAAGTAATCAAGCTTGTCTTGCCACACCATCAACCTATATGATGGGTCATATTTATAAAATATAAGGGCAAAGATTGGATATGGACCGTTCTATCGGACTCATAACACTTAACGCAAAATACATTCACTCTTCTCTGAGTATACGCTATCTGAGAAATGTAACCCGTGGTGCGGGCTACAAGAATGTATGGATCCGTGAATATGTCATCAATCAGCCAATATGGAAAATTTCCGCAGAGATACAAAAACTCAAGCCAGATGTTTTGGGAATCGGCATTTATATATGGAACAGGAATCAGAGCCTGGAGTTGATCGAACGTCTAAAAAAACAAATGCCGGACTTGAAAATAGTAGCAGGTGGACCAGAAGTGTCTTTTGAAAAAGAGAATCCCCTCCCCTGCCCGGTAATTTCAGGAGAAGGTGAGAACAAATGGTTGGAGTTTCTTGAGCTGACCCGCAATCATGAGAGTCTAACAGAAGAAGTTACCAAACGCTGGCAACATTACGGAACGGACCTGCCAGAGCTCATTGCTCCTTATTTGAAAGAAGACTTCCAGAACCTTAAAAACAGAATCGTATATTTTGAAACATCCAGAGGCTGCCCTTACCTTTGCTCATTCTGTTTGTCAGCGCTGGATAAAACAGTGCGATACTTTGATGAAAAAATCATACATAGCCAGATCAAGGAACTAATAGATGCGGGCATTCGGAAAATCAAATTTGTCGATCGCACTTTTAACCTCAAGCCCGATCGAATGAAAAAACTGATGCAATGGCTGATGCAGTTTGAGGGAAACGAATTTCATTTTGAGGTGGTAGGAGATATTTTGACGGATGACATCCTTGACTTTTTGTCTACTGTTCCTCATGGAATGTTTCAATTTGAGATCGGCATTCAAACAACCACAGACTCTGTCCAGAAAACCATCCAGAGAAAACAGGACAACAATAAACTTTTCAGAACAATCAAACAACTGGTAGAGCAGGACCGGATACATTTTCATTGTGATTTAATATTCGGTTTGCCGGGGGAAACACTGGAAGATATTCAGAAATCATTTTCAGATATAATGGCTCTTAGGCCGCATGAGTTGCAACTGGGATTTTTGAAGTTCCTCCCCGGAGCACCCATCAATGATATTATTGAAACGGAGCAATACCAA
>WAHY01000015.1:45856-48959 GCA_009873635.1 Nitrospinota bacterium | reverse complement strand
CCCACCTTATGAACTGATATCGCATCGTCATCTTTCTGCAGAAGAAGTTCTGTATTTAAAAGAATTCGAAGATATTTTTGATCGTTATTACAATTCCAAGCGATTCCGTTTCTCGATCAATTATCTGCTGGCTAAAATGGATCCAATAACTTTGTTCAATCGACTACGGGATCAACATGATTCTCGTGGGCTGTTGATGAACCCGGTTTCTCTAGATGAGTATTACCGCATATTCAGGGATACTTTCTATCCTTCCTCCACCCCCATGGAGCAAGACCTGTTGAAGCTGGACTATTTATACTCTCAGAGATCCTTTCGACTTCCTGATTTTCTGGCTTCAAAGTCTCCAAATAAAACATGGAAAAAGGACAGGCAAACCCCCGTCATTCCCTTCAGCCATGAGATTGAAATCAGTGGGTCGCAAGCAATTTTAAAAGTAGCTGCAAATCCTGTATACTACGCTATCGCGCATTCTCAAAATGGAGATGGCTATTTCCGCCGTCCCACCGTCAATGCCGTTTCAGAGCTGGACCTATAATCCTGCCCTGTTTGAACACCGATGAATAAATTCAGGCGGAAATGCCTCTAATAAAAAACACCACCAGGAAATTAAGATGACAATACTGAACTCTAAAAGCCGATCTATCACCCAGGGAGACCGACGCGCCCCAAATCGTGCAATGTTAAGGGCAGTGGGGTTTACCGATGAGGATTTTAATAAACCTATCGTAGGTGTCGCTAATGGACAAAGTGACCTGACGCCCTGTAATGCCGGACTTGGCAAACTGGCCGATGTCGCTTCTGCGGAAATCAGAAAAAGCGGCGGCATGCCGCAGATGTTCGGCACCATCACCATCAGCGATGGTATTTCGATGGGAACAGAGGGAATGAAATGTTCTCTGGTCAGCCGCGATGTAATCGCTGACTCTATAGAAACGGTTTGCCGGGGAGCAAGCATGGATGCCGTAATCTGCATAGGCGGTTGCGATAAAAATATGCCCGGAGCCATGATTGCCATGGCCCGTTTGAACATTCCCGGAATTTTTGTTTATGGCGGCACCATCAAACCCGGAAAACTGGATGGCGAAGACCTGACCGTTGTCAGCGTGTTTGAAGCAGTCGGCCAGTTTGGTGCCGGCTCTATTGACCAGAATAAACTCACCGATATCGAGAAAAATGCCTGCCCGGGTTACGGCTCCTGCGGGGGTATGTTCACCGCCAACACTATGTCTTCGGCATTTGAAGTAATGGGCATGAGCCTGCCTTATAGTTCCACTATGGCTAACGAAGATAAAGAAAAAGAAATCAGCACAGGGGAAAGCGCAAAAGCCCTTCTAAATATTGTTGAGAAGAACATCCTTCCGCGAGACATCATGACTCGCAAAGCTTTTGAAAATGCTATAGCAGTTATCATGGCGGTTGGCGGTTCCACAAATGCGGTATTACATCTTCTTGCCATTGCCCACTCAGTAGGAGTTTCTCTAACCATAGACGACTTTGAAACAATCAGGAAGAAAGTACCCTTGTTTTGCGACCTGAAACCTTCTGGAAAGTATGTAGCGATTGATTTGCACCAGGCAGGCGGCATACCACAGGTGATGAAAATGATGTTAAATGCCGGCCTTCTTCATGGAGATTGCATGACAGTCACAGGAAAAACTATTGCGGAAAACCTGGCTGATGTCCCTGACCAGCCAAGGAAAGACCAGGATGTCATACTTCCCATAGATCGTCCAAAATCTACTGAAGGGCACCTCGTTATTCTAAAGGGCAACCTTTGTAAAGAGGGAGCTGTAGCTAAAGTTTCCGGTGTCAAGGTTCGAAAATTCACCGGCCCGGCTCGTGTTTTTAATTCCGAAGAAGAATGTCTCGATGCCATTCTCGAAAATCGCATTAAAGCAGGCGATGTCGTTGTCATACGGTTTGAGGGACCAAAAGGAGGTCCGGGTATGCGAGAAATGCTCGCCCCCACTGCCGCCATTGTTGGGGAAGGCCTGGGTGACAAGGTAGCCCTGATTACAGATGGCAGGTTTTCCGGCGGAACATATGGAATAGTTATTGGACATATAGCGCCCGAGGCTCAAACAGGCGGAACACTCGCTCTCCTTAAAGATAATGACACGATCTCCATAGATATGGACGAGAACGAATTAAACGTAGAGCTGACCGATGACGAACTGGAAGAAAGAAGGCAAGAGTTCGTTGCACCTGAAATAAAGTACCAATCAGGTGTACTGGCTAAATATGCAAAACTTGTTGGTTCTGCAAGTAAAGGTGCAGTGACCGATTAAACATTCGGCCAATCCGGCAACTCACTACATCTTTGCTGAAACGAAATAGCACGTTAACTTGGCTTTATCAGATCAGTTATAGTCTATGCAATATAAAATTCTGCCAGGGCATCTTTACCCTAAAGACAATAGGGTAAATCTTTATTATCTGCATAATCTCTTCAAGGTCATTGCTGACTCTGTTTCCCAGCAGTTGGACCAACAGCACAAGATCAAAGTGCCCATTACCGCTGGAATGTGGGGAGGCTCATATATGGTTGGGCTGGATGATGGACAAGCCAAAACCCAGGTAGCCCGACTTTATTCCATCGTCAACCTTCCGCAGAATACTCTTCTGGATCGGACTGAAAACTTTGAGTGTCTGATGGAAATTTACCAGCAAACCTTTTGCTCCATATTTAAACGCTATGGGTTGAACCTGGTAGATCCGCGCTGGGGAGAGGCCATCCCCTATTCCAACAAAGAGAGACCTACAACTGCGCTTCAATTGTGGGACACCACAGGCCGGGCCAGCTTTGTGCGCGCTTTTTTTGTCTGGAATGAAGCCACCTGGGAAGAATCTATCATCTACGATATGATCCGCAATATAAAAGTTCTCAAAGAACTTTTAAATATCCGCACCCGGCCTCCCAAAAAAGAAAGCGCGGAAATAAAGTTTCTTTTACAGGATGTGCTCATCACTTACTTTACCTTACAAGCCGCTTTGACGCCGGATTTTGTAGAACATGCCGAGCCGATAATAAAAGATCTTTTTGATCAGTTTATTCAGGGAATGCATTCAGAGCAAACGATTGAAGAGCAATATCATAAAA
>WAHY01000015.1:0-45758 GCA_009873635.1 Nitrospinota bacterium | reverse complement strand
GTCTATTCAAATGCCCTGGTTTATGGCTTTGAAGAAGCACTGCTGATCCCTTACAAAAAGTCGGGTCTGGATGTAAGGTATGTTGAAGATTGGCCTGTAGAAAAAATAAACTTCGTTCCAGACGAGTTGAAAGAAAAACTGGTACCCGCCCTGCAAGCACCCTGGAAAAAGTTTCGCGCGAACCTGGAAAAACAGTCCCAGGTAGCCATGTAAAAGTTCAGGATTAACCATGCAAACCATTCCATTACCGGAACTGAGCATCGTCTTCATCCCCGCAGCTTTTCTAATCGCAATAATGTATCAATGGGAGCTCAAACCCTGGGTCGGATTATACGCAAACGCCCGCATGCTTCTTCAGCTCCTGTTGGTTGGCTATTTTCTAAAATACGTTTTCGAAACCACACAACCGATGGTCATCATCGCATTAATTATCGTTATGATAGCAGTGGCTTCATGGATTGCCGTCAGGCCATTCGAAGAACACAAGCCTTTCCTGATAGCCATCATCTCAATCGGAGCACCGGGACTAATTCAACTGGGTCTCGTGACACAACTGGTATTGGACCTGCCAAGATGGTTTGAGCCAAACATGGTGATCCCAATTGCCGGAATGATCTTTGCCAACTCCATGAACACAGTCAGCCTGGCAGCAGAACGTTTTGAATCAGAGTTCAAGCGGGAAAAAGATCCCAAGAGTGCCAGACGAACAGCTTTAGAAGCGGCTCTCATACCACAAATAAATAGTCTTTTTGCTGTTGGGCTTGTTGCATTACCGGGAATGATGACGGGCCAGATACTTTCCGGAGTTGACCCGATCGTCGCAGTGCGTTACCAGATCATGGTGATGTGGATGATATTTGGTTCAGCTGGCATTGCCGCCGCCATATATCTTCTACTACGAGTAAAAACGCTCAACTAAACTTTAAAAGAAGCCAGCCGGCAAGACCTTTTTGCCCGTTCAATTCTTTATTGGAACCATTCCAGACTGCAGTGGCCATCAATACCGATTGCCTGAACTGCACATCATTTGCATTTCCATTTGTCAGGGAACGATTCAAAACCAGACGCCATTTATTGTCTTTCCAAATCGCCCCACCTTTCACATCCTGCTGATTCTGATCGGTCAGAGTGCTGAATCCTTCAGCATTCAAATCTTCAATGGTCTGGTGAGCAAGCATTGAATTGGGGTTATCTTTTACACCTGGCTGGCCCCTCTCCCCGCCAATGGCCTTCCATTGCCAGATATTGACAGGCATTCCCGGCTCTCCCATGGTGATCGAGGGAGCTTCTTTACTAACAGTGACTGGAAACATCACTGCAGCTCGGTCGACATACAAAGCCGAGTGGTCAAAGTTGCTGGACCTGGTATCATCATTCCATTCCAGCATTATGGCGATGTCGTTATTATTTTTAGCCGCGCGAATCGTGACTTCCTTTGTAGAAGGATTCGGCCATTTAGGATTAGTGATCATTTGAGGACCAAGCTCCACCTTTACGGCTACAGCTTTTTTATCCCAAAAGGAGTCATAAGGATCTGACGGCAAAGCTCCATCATGGTTGGCAACAGGTATAGCCGGACCGCAAGTTTCATCCTGCAAACAATCCTCAACATTCACACCGCAAGCCGTGAGAAAAAATAAAAGTAGTGCGAAGGTAAATATTCTATTTTGTTTCATGCAATTAATATTTCAGAGCCAGTTGCTCCAGACCTTCCTGCAATTCCGGAGTATAAGGACCAACAAGAATGAGGTTCATCACTTCAGGAACAAAAGTTTTTCGAGCAACTTCCATAATTTTTGATTTTGAGATCATTTCTATCCGGTTTCGTTCTTCTTCCAAAGAAAGCTCTTCTGAATAGAGATGAGGAAAGGCATAACGCACCACTTGCTTATAAGGATCATCCAGTTCCGAATCCAAATCAAACATATAACGTTTTTTCACATGAGCCACTTCGTAATCTGTAGGGCCATGGTTCACAAAAGCTTTAATTTCCTGAAGCAATACATCTGTCACTTCCAAAAGTTTTTCAGGTCTTACCGTGACATCAAAATCCATGGTGCCAATATCTGACATACTGGTGGCCCGGCATTCTACAGAATATACAAGGCCACGTTCTTCTCTAAGCACTCTCTGTAGCCTGGAGGTGAATCCATCATCAAATATTCGACTGATCAATCCCATCGTCAAAAAATCTTTATGGTTATAGGAACAGGAACGAAAGCATATTTGCAGTTCAATCTGGCTATCTGAGTCCTGCTGAAAAAGAAACTGAGGCCGGTCCTGCTTCTCAGAGATACTATCTATAAAGCAATCTTTTGCAATCGGCGCTACAGTATTTGAGAACCGTGAAAAATACTTTTCTGCCATTGAAAGGATATAATCATGCTCAGTCGGGCCTGAAACCGCCAAAATCATATTGCCGGGAACATAATGGACATTGTAATAATCCCTTAACATTTCCACATTAATAGATTTAATGCTCTTCTCTGTGCCTATAGTTGGCCATGAGATTGGATTATCAGGATAAAGCAACTTGCAGGCCTGGTTGTTTATATCCACATTCACGCCTTCTTCATTAAGTTCTTCATAATACTCTTCAAGAATAATTTCCCTTTCCAGCTCTATTTCCGGAAAAGTTGGGGAATAAAGAAACTCTGAGAAAAGTTCCATCCCCTTATCCAACTCTGAAATATGCGGACTGAACCCGTACTGGGTATACTCACCAAGTGTTGAAGCCCGGAGATCCCGGCCAATATTCTCAAATTCCTTATTCAGGGAAATTGAATTCGGGTATTTCTTATTACCCCGGAACATCATGTGTTCCAGGAAATGGGATATCCCGTTATTCTTATCAGTTTCAAACCTTAAACCAGCGCGGACAAACATTGATACTTCCATGGTGTGAATATGCGGCATTTCAACGGTAACCACCGTCAATCCATTAGCCATCACATCGTTGTAGTATCGTAAGGAAAATTCTTTAACTTCCATATTTATTTCGCCTTCGGCAGATATAAGAAATGTTAAAATTTAAAGCGTTAGATTAGCGCACAAATCAGCGGCCTGCAAATGATTGCTATTCAAATAAAATGGCATCTTCCCCCAGAAGAGACTCAATCTGGCCCAATACTTCATCAGAAGGCTTAATACGTAATTCATCCGCCACAGTTACTACACGTTCTTTATTATCAGGGAATATAAAATGTAACCGGGTATCGTTATTGCCCTTATGTGACGCTAAAATCTCTTTTACCGCGATCAAAGTTTCACGCTCCAGTCCCAGAGTCCTGAAGTGGATCATCACCTTGCCTTGAAAGTGCTGATTCGCCTGTCCAAGCGGAAACACTTCAGTTGCAATGACCTTTGGCAGGCTGCCCTCGGCATCCACTTCACCTTTCACAAGCAGAGGTTCTTCCGCCAACAAAAGCGTTTGGGCTTTTTCATAAATCTCCGGCCAAAGAATAACCTCCACCGAACCCTGCAAATCCTCCAGAGTAATAATCCCCATCTTATCACCCTTGCGAGTGGTTTTAGGGAGATGCTTGATAGGCATACCCGCCAGGCTGACCTTTTTCTTATTTCCCATTTCAGCGATTGAGGCTGAGGTGGCATCTGTAAACCAGGACAACTCCCGGGTGAACCCATCCAGAGGATGGCCAGTGATATAAAACCCTATGCTCTCTTTTTCCAAACGGAGCCTCTCTGTATCACTCCAGTCTTCAACAGAAATGGATTTATCTTCTTCAACATCAGCCTCAAACGTATCAAACATATTCGACTGTCCCAAATTTTGGTCTCTTTGCTTTGCCTGCCCTCGTTCCATACAGACTTGCAAATCGCTCATCATCTGAGCCCTGGTTTTACCAAGGGAATCGCAGGCCCCACTTTTTATCAAACTTTCAAAAACCCGTTTATTGGCTAACTGCATGTCAACGCTCTCACACAACTGTCCCAGGGAGCTGAATTGAGTCAACTCCTTCCTCGCTTCAATAATATTGTCGATGGCCTTGCTCCCGACATTTTTTATTGCCCCAAGACCAAAAACCAACACATTGTTGGCGACTGAAAAGTCACGCTGGCTCAAGTTCACATCCGGAGGTTGTACCGTGATGTTCAATTCACGGCAATCGTGGATATAACGCAAAACCTTATCCGTGTTGTCCATATCACTGGTTATCAATGCACCAAAAAATTCCAGCGGGAAATGAGCTTTCAGGTAGGCGGTCTGGTAAGAAACCTGAGCATATGCGGCGCTGTGAGATTTGTTAAAACCGTAACCGGCAAACTTTTCCATCAGGTTAAAAACTTTCTCCGATTTCTTTACATCTATATTTTTGGCTTTTGACCCATTTAGAAATTTCTCCCTCTGCGCCGCCATTTCCTCAGGTTTCTTTTTACCCATGGCTCTTCTTAACAGATCCGCATCACCCAGACTGAACCCGGCCAGGACGCTTGCAATCTTCATCACTTGTTCCTGGTAGAGGATGACCCCATGTGTTTCCTTGAGAATGGATTCCAATTGAGGAAGATCATATTTTTCTTCCAAAGTCCCATGCTTTCGCTTGACATAATCATCAACCATACCACTTTCAAGGGGCCCTGGCCGGTACATCGCTAAAAGAGCAATGATATCTTCAAAGCAGTCCGGTTTAAGTTTTTTAAGAAGATCGCGCATCCCTGAACTTTCCAGTTGGAATACCCCAAGCGTTTTCGCATCACAAAGCAGCTGATAGGTGGCAGAGTCGTCCAGAGGGATGGCACCTATATCCAAATCAATATTTTTTGATTGCCTGATCAGCTTTAAGGCATTGTTGATCACCGTCAAAGTTCTAAGGCCGAGAAAATCCATTTTCAGCAGGCCGAGTTTTTCTACACTGCCCATGGCATATTGAGTCACAACCTCATCATTTCCACCTTTATAAAGTGGACAAAATTCAGTCAGTGCCTTGGAGGAAATGACCACTCCAGCCGCATGAGTCGAACAATGCCGCTGTAACCCTTCAAGATTTTTAGCAATATCCAGCAGTTCCGCAACTTGCTCATTTTCCTTGCGCAACTTGTCAAATTGCGGTTCTTCCTTGAAAGCTTCTTTAAGAGATATATTCAATTTATTGGGAACAAGTTTCGCTAACTTGTCAACTTCACCATAAGTCATGTCCAAAACTCTACCGACATCACGAATGACCCCCTTAGCGTTCATACTGCCAAAGGTAATAATTTGGGTAACATTCTGGTTGCCACCATATTTCTCGGTAACATATTTAATCACCTCATCCCTGCCATCCATGCAGAAGTCAATATCTATATCCGGCATGCTGACTCTTTCCGGATTCAAAAACCGCTCGAACAACAAATCATACTGCAGGGGATCGATATCAGTGATTTGCAGGGCATAGGCCACCACGCTACCTGCGGCCGAGCCACGGCCAGGACCTACTGGAATGCCGTTTTCCTTGGCGTGGTGGATAAAGTCCCATACGATCAGAAAATAACCGGGGTATCCCATCCTCTTAATAATTCCCAGCTCTTCATCCAGTCTGTTTTCATAGGCTTCACGCTCAAATTCAATCTTGCGTTTATCCAGTTCTTCAAATCTTTTTGCCAAACCTTCGCGAGACTTCTCTTCAAGGTAAGTTTCAAGGGAATATGTGTCAGGAACCGGATAATCCGGAAGATTAAGCTTGTCAAATTCCAGCTCCAGTTCACAGCGATCAGCAATTTTCAAAGTGTTCTCTATCGCTTCTGGTGTCTCTTTAAACAAAGCGATCATCTCTTGAGGAGATTTAAAATAAAATTCATCCTTGGGATACTGCATTCGATAGGGATCTGACATCGTCTTTCCCGTCTGCAGACACAACAGAATTTCATGGGCATGAAAATCTTCTCGATTGATGTAGTGACAATTATTGGTTGCCACTACTGGCAGGTCGAGTTTTTTGCCAATGCCAATAATTTCCTTATTGATTCTGTCCTGGTTTTCCAGTTGGTGATTTTGCAGCTCAAGGAAAAAATTATTCTCCCCCATAATTTCTGAATACTGGCTGGCGACTTTGATAGCACGGGGAACATTCTCACGATTCACGTTATGAGCTACCTCACCACGAATACAAGAGCTCAGAGCGATAAGACCTTCTGAGCATTCTGCCAGCAGTTCCTTATCGATGCGCGGCTTATAATAGAAACCCTCCAGATACCCCTTGGTCACAAGCTTCAGGAGATTTTTATAACCCGTCTCATTTTCAGAAAGAAGAATCAAGTGATATGAAGCATCCCGAAGGCCATCTTTCGAGCTCTTTTCATGTCTGCTTTCGGGGGCAACATAGACTTCACATCCGATGATAGGTTTGACACCAAACTTTCGGGCAGTATTATAAAATTCGACGGCCCCGAACAAATTACCATGGTCGGTCATCGCGACAGCCGGCATACCAAACTCCACTGCTTTTTCAAATAAAGCAGAGTGGCGTATCGAAGAGTCCAGCAAGCTATAAGATGTATGCAGGTGAAGATGTACGAAGTTGGAAGGATTCATGACACACTAAATACCAGTTTACTTTCCTTAAAGCAACACCCTAAGAACCATAACCATAATCACTTAATTTATTGAGGTTTAAGTCTAAAGGAACAGGGATTCCACAAGGATCAAGACAGCACCAGTCACGATCCCCGCTCCAGCAAAGTTGAGCGCAAATCCAGTTCGTGACATCTGCGGGATGGTTACCCAGCCACTTCCAAACACAATTGCATTAGGAGGCGTCGCAACTGGCAACATGAATGCGAAGGATGCTGCCAACGTTGCCGGAACCATAAAAAATAGAGGATGGATGTTTACAGCCACTGCCGACATGCCTAATATCGGGAGAATCATCGTTGTGGTTGCAGTATTTGAGGTCAACTCCGTTAAAAATGTAATGGCAATACAAATACTGAGAACTACTAACCACAATGGCCATCCGGCTACACCTGTAAGCTTATTTCCTATCCATTTATCCAGTCCTGTTGCGCCAAAGCCGCTGGCCAGGGCAAATCCTCCCCCAAATAAAAGTAAAATACCCCAGGGAATTTTTTCCTGTACCGTTTTCCAGTCCAGTGCAAAGAACTCCCTCTTGCCATCTAACTCACGTCCCTTTAGACCATCAATAGGCAAAATCATAAGCAACACACCCATCGTCATGGCTACTGTAGAATCGTGCAAATATTCTGAGTGAGAAAAAAGGCCTGACCATCCGGGCACCACAAACATACCGAAAGAAATTGGCTGGCGAAAAATCCATAAAAAAGCTGTCAGGCAGAACACCACCGCCACAGTTTTTTCAGCACGATTGATGGGGCCTAAATCGTCTAATTCCTGTTGGATGATTTCATGGCTGCCTGCAGAAATATTTTTCAACGATAAAGGAGAAACAAAACGGCATAAGTACAACCAAACTAGTGGAACAAAAACGATAACCACCGGAATGGCCATCACCATCCATTTGAAAAAAGTTATTTCCGGGTACTCCGGGAACATTTTTTTATAAAAACCCACAAACACGATATTTGGTGCCGTGCCAATCAGGGTTCCCGCTCCACCAATACTGGCGGAATAGGCCAGTCCCAACATGAGGACAAGACCCACCCCTTGTTCAATTTGTCTTTGCGTTTCATCATTTTTCACACCGTTTAAAGACGCATCAACAGCAATTTGACGAACAACAGCCATAGCAACCGGGAACATCATCATGGTCGAAGCTGTATTTGATATCCACATCGATAACGCGGCAGTAGCCGTCATAAAACCCAGAATCAAACGTTGAGTTCGAGTTCCAATCACAAGAATGATCCATAAAGCCAGGCGCTTGTGAAAATTCCACTTTTCCATGGCCAGAGCGATCATGAACCCACCAAGGAAAAGAAAAATCAGATGGTTAGCATAATTCGGAGCCACTTGCTTGCTTGGCATGATACCCAGTAATGGGAATAAAAAAAGAGGCAATAAAGCCGTGACAGCCAGTGAGGTACCTTCTCCAATCCACCAGATGGCCATAAGAAAGGTCACCGCCAACATGCGTTGCCCCACAGGTGTTAATCCAGTAAAAGTCGGCATTGCAAGAAGAGCCAAAAAAATAAAGGCTCCCAAAGCCAGAACAAATAATTGTCTATTGAAAGTAGTTTTCACCAGGAGTTCATATCCACAAAAAAATTAACGCAATGATATTAACCTTTTCGGTGACATGATAGGAGATATTTTTTCTTAAAGGTTTTGCTATAGAAGTTGTAACGAACTAAATTACAGGATGCTTAATTAAACCTAACTTGCTAATATCTCGTTGATTTTCAGGGTGGAGACAATATGTTTATCCATGCCAAGCTCAGCAGGGGAATAGCCGAGTGCCAAGGCAACAAGCTGGGGGAGGTGTAAAATAGGGATTTCATTATTCTTCTTCTGAAGGATTTCCATCTCCGGCTGATAAGAATCCAGGCTCAAGTGGCAAAGCGGACACCCTGTTGCCAAAACATCAGCTCCGTGGTTTATAGCGTCCAGCAAAGCATTGCCCGACATACCCAGAGAAGCGGGTTTGTTCATCATGATGATGGGAAATCCACAACACTTGGTTCGACTAGGATAATAAACCGGTGTCGCGCCCAGTGCCGCAAAGATATCTTCCATGCCGGTCGGGTTATCCGGGTTCTCGAAGTCCGAGTTTTCTGACGGGCGAAGAACATAACAACCATAAAACGCCGCAACTTTTAACCCGGTCAACGGTCTCTTGATGCGTTCCTTCAATCTTGCCATTCCCTCTTCAGTGGCAAGAATGTTGGCAAAATGTTTGATTTTGGTCTTGCCATTATATTGATGTCCGCCCTCGTCAAGGATATCGTTGACCTTTTTTTTGTATTCAGGATCCTCATTTAGATGAGCCTCAGTTTTCTTCAAAGTACCCTGGCAGGTAGAGCAGATTGTGACAATATCAAGGTTCTGTTTTTCAGCAATAGAAAAAGTACGTGCATTAAGAGCGTCTGCAAGGAGAGGACTTTTTTCAGAAACCACCCCGGCACCACAGCAGGAAGCGGCTTTCATTTCTACGAAATCAAATCCCAGGCCTTCCGCCGCCTTAGTTGTAGATAGCATTAACTCCCGGGTCGCCCCTTTCGCAACACATCCAGTAAACAGGGCAAACTTCATTGGTCCAACTCCTTGAAAATACGTTTAACATCATCCATCTCCTCAATTGAATGATGGATAACAGGCGGCACCTTGCCTTTCAGGAACATGCGCAATCCAACCGGGATCAGACTCATCAGTCCTGGAATATTAAAAAATCCCATTGACTCAACGGGGATTCTGTTTTCGTTCAAATTTCCGCTTCTTTTCACAGAATTAAAAAAGGAAAGAGCGTGGCGGGCTCCATTATTGTTGTGTACACCCTGCTCCAGAGCAACGGTCATGACTTCTTTTATGCGATCAAACGGTCTCGCCGGTTTCGGGCAACGCTCAACACATTCAGCACAGTGAGTACAGTCCCAAATGCCACCCGGCTCACTGAGTTCCTTGACCCGCTCAAGGGTCTTGGAGTCACGCGAGTCACCGACAAACCTTTGAGCCTTTGCGAGGGCGGCAGGCCCCAGAAAGTTGTCGTCCACTTCCAGCACATTGCAGTCTGAATAACAGGCCCCACACATGATGCATGTACTGGAGTCATCAATTTTCAGAAACTCTTCCTGCGACTGGCGCCGTTCTTTTTCCGGAGGTGCTTCTTTTGGCTCCAGATAAGGTTTGACCTTATTTATCTTGTCCCAGAACGGGGTGAAATCGACCACCAGATCTTTGATCGGCTTCATATTGCCGAGCGGTTCCAAAGTGATGGTTTCGTCATTATCTATAATGTGTTCGGCCTGTCGCTGGCAAGCCAGCAGAGCGTGACCATTCGCCTTTACAGCACAAGACCCGCATATCGCGCTTCGACAAGACATGCGGTAAGAGAAGCTTCCGTCCAGTGTCCATTTAATCAGGTTCATACAATCGAGAAGCGTGGAACCTTTAGGTATATCCAGTTGGAATTCCTCAAAATAAGGTTCCGCCTGTTTTTCCGGATTGAATCGCTTGATCCTGAAAGTCGCCATTAATATGTTCTCTCTGCGGGTTGATATTTGGTAATCACAACGGGTTTCTTTTTAATGACCAGTCCATCCTGGGAATCAAAGATCATCGTATGATAGAGAAAGTTTTCATCATCGCGTTTGGGGTAATCCGTTCGATAATGCCCGCCCCGGCTTTCCTTTCTCTCCAAGGCCGCAGTGGCAATAAGCATTGCCATGCCTAGCATGTTCCCCAACTCAATAATTTCATAAATCTCGGTGTTGAACACCTTACCTTTGTCTGTCACTCTACCCTTTTTGAACTTTTCCTGCAGTCCTTTCAAGGTATCAATGCAAACTTTAAGTTTCTCTTCATCACGGAAAACACCACAATGGGTCATCATCACTTCTTTCATTTCATCACGGATATCGTTATAGCTTTCTGACCCATCTCTTTGATAAATATCCTCAAACTTTTTCAGAACCCGTGCTTTTTCCTGCCCTTCATTTACATTTCCATGGTCAATACCCACGGCATATTCAAGCACCGATTTACCCGCACGTTCTCCAAACACGACAGCGTCCAGAAGGGAATTTGTACCCAGCCGGTTTCCACCATGAACAGAGACACAGGCGCATTCTCCAGCGGCAAAAAAACCGTTCACACGGGTGCCCTTTTCATCACTGATAACGTGGCAGTCTTTATCAACCGGAATCCCCCCCATTGAATAATGCGCTGTAGGTTGAATAGGAAGACAATCTGTAATGCAGTCTATACCTAAAAAGTCGATGCCCAATTGCCGGATTTGAGGCAGGCGTTCCATGATCCGTTCCTTACCCAAATGTCTTAAATCCAGGTTGATACAGTCTTCACCATTGACACCACGGCCTGCATCTATTTCACTCTGTTCAGCCCGTGCAACAATATCACGAGGAGCCAACTCCATACGTGAAGGGGCATACTTTTCCATAAAACGTTCGCCATTTCCATTCAATAGATATGCACCTTCACCACGTGCTGCTTCTGAAAACAAAATTCCCTGGCGGAACAAACCTGATGGATGAAACTGGACAAACTCTGGATCTTCCAGAGGAATGCCTACATCGAATGCGGCCATTACACCATCAGCTGTGCTGGCAAAAGCGTTTGAAGTAATTTTGAAAACCCTGCCATAACCACCCGTTGCAAATACAACAGCTTTGGCCTTCATCACTTCCACTTCCCCCGTCTGGATATTACTGACCACGACACCATTGCAACGGTCACCATCAAGGATCAGGGAATGCATGTACCACTCATTATAAATTTTTACGGATTCCTCATTCTTCATGAGTTGTTCATGAAGTGCATGCAAAATGGCATGGCCAGTACGATCAGCAGAAAAACATGCACGTGGTTTAGAATGGCCACCGAAACTTCGCTGAGCAATTTTTCCATCTGGAGTACGGCTGAAAATACAGCCCATATGCTCCAATTCATAGATGACTCTGGGGGCGGCCTTGACATATTCCTCCACGGCGTCCTGATCACTGAGGAAGTCACCACCCTTGACGGTGTCATACATATGCTCTTCCCAGCTATCCGGTTCCGAGCTTCCTAGAGAAGCGGCAATCCCACCTTGTGCGGCACCTGAATGAGATCGAGAGGGGTATACTTTGGTCAATAGAGCAACATCCAGCTCTTTACATGCCTCCAAAGCACAACGCATTCCCGCAAGACCAGCACCAATAATCACTACATCATGTTGAATCACAAAGTCACCTCAAAACGAGAAGGATCCCGCACTTCAATTGTATATTTATATATCCGGTTAAATTCAGACTTTAAACCTTTACAACATCCTCTACCAACTATCTCAATCCCGACCCCTCACAAGCACTACAAAACCATTGAAAACCAAAGGGAAAACCTTTGAAACTAAATGCAGGCGGGCTCACTATAGGGGTAGCTACCGGAATCAAAATAGAAGGTGGATTTAACCATTTCCCCCACTATAAAGTCAAGAAAAATGAAAATTGAGTTGCAAAACAAGTTCAAGCCCCTCATAATGGCCCTTGTCTTCAACATATATTTTTAACCACTTGAAAACAAAGGCCCTAGCCCTCGCAAAACCTTGTGAGAAGTGCCCGCCCGGAGCATCTTTTGGAACTCTTGACTTTTGAGTCTCTCCCCATACCCGAACCAGTTTTGAAGGGTATTCGTGAGGCTAAATTTAAAACCTGCACACCTATCCAGAGCAAGTCTTTACCTATCACACTTGCCCGCAAAGATTTAGCAGGCCAAGCTCAAACCGGCACAGGAAAAACTGCCGCTTTTTTAATCACATTGCTCACACGGTTGTTGGAAAACACTCCACCCCTTGACCCTAAAAGAAAATCTGGTCCACGGGCATTGATCATCGCTCCAACACGGGAACTCGCAAGACAAATTGAGAAGGACGCACTCCTTCTGGGCAAATACTGTTCCTTCCGCACCGTATGTGTTATCGGTGGTGTAGATTATGAAAAACAAAAAAAACAAATCAAAGACGGGGTGGATATACTTATCGCCACACCTGGACGATTGATCGATTTCTACAAACAGAAATTCTTCAGCTTAAAACAAGTCGAAGTGATGGTCGTGGATGAAGCGGATCGCATGTTTGATATGGGTTTCATTTCTGACCTGCGTTACCTGTTCCGAAACTGTTCGCCCTATAACAAACGTCAGTCCATGTTATTTTCAGCAACTCTCAATCACCGGGTGATGGAATTATGTTACGAACATATGAACAATCCGGTAAAGGTCGCTATCGAACCGGAAAAAACCGTGGTCGATGCAATCACCCAAATTCTTTATCACGTGGGTCAGCATGAAAAGTTCAATTTACTTTTGGGCTTGATGAAAAAAGAAGCTGGAGAAAAAGTACTGATTTTTTCCAACACTAAAATTGAATGCGAGAATCTCGAGTGGAAGTTAAACCACAACGGTTTTAATGCCGGGCAAATAAGTGGTGACCTCCATCAAAAAGCGCGAATAAGGGTATTGGAAAAGTTTCAGAAAGGAGAAATCAATATTCTCATCGCCACCGATGTCGCTTCTCGCGGACTGCATATTGACGATATCACGCATGTCATTAATTATGATTTACCTCAAGATGCTGAAGACTATGTACACCGTATAGGCAGGACAGCACGTGCAGGAAACAAGGGTACTGCCATCACTTTGTGCTGTGAAGACTTTGCTCAACACCTGGAACGGGTTGAAGATTACCTGAAAAGCAAAATACCCGTATCCTGGCCTGAAGAAGAATTGTTTCTGGAAGCAAAGGAAGGAAAACCTCCCGCTAAAAAAAGACGCGGTCCACCACCGAAAGCAAAAAAGCCTGATGGCAGAAGGCCTGCGAAACGCCCGCCACGCAGACGAGCCCATACATCAGCTACCCGTTAAGGGGTTCGGCTATTCACTCATTAATTTTTGCAACTCACCCTCATCTAATATTTTAATACCAAGTTGCCGGGCTTTATCCAGTTTTGATCCGGCAGATTCTCCCGCTACAACAAAATCGGTTTTTTTAGAAACCGTCGAAGTTACCCGTCCGCCAAGAGACTGTATTTTCTCTTTTGCTTCTTCACGAGTAAAGTGAGTCAGGGTTCCCGTAAGAACGAACTGTCGGCCTTCAAACACACCTCCTCTTTCAGGCGCATCCCCCTGCTCTTCCATAATAATTCCAAGCCCAAGCAACCGTTCTATCTCTTCTTTATTCGTATCGCTTCCCAAAAAAGCTTTGAGGCTTTCAGCGATCACATTCCCCACCTCATCAATTTTTTCCAAATCTTCATAACTGGTTTCCTGCAATCTATTGAGGGATCTAAAAGTCGCAGCTAAAAGAATTGCCGTTCGTTGCCCAACATGCCTTATACCCAAAGCATGTAAGAAACGGGAAAGTCCAGCCGTCTTGCTTTTTTCAATAGCCGCAATCAAATTTTGGGCCGACTTATCCCCCATACGTTCTAAAGAAGCAACTTCTCCAACTTCAAGCGTATATAGGTCTGAAAAATTTTTAACCCTTCCGGAGTCCACCAATTGTTCGATCACTGACGGGCCAAAATGGTCAATATCCATCGCCTTTCTGGAAGAAAAATGCCTGAGCCTTTCCTTCAACTGTGCTGGACAGGCACTGTTAACACATCGCCAAACAACTTCACGTTCAGTACGATAAAGGGATGACTTACATTGTGGACAAGCAGTTGGCATTTTAAAAGGCTGGGCTCGGTTTCCAGAATGTTCAACAACCTTCACAACTTTAGGAATGATTTCCCCTGCCTTTTCGATCACCACACGATCGCCAACACGAATGTCTTTACGTTTAATTTCGTCTTCGTTATGCAACGTTGCCCTGCCAACTGTCGATCCAGAAATGGACACAGGCTTTAATTCCGCGACGGGTGTGATAGATCCTGTCCTCCCTACCTGGCATACAATGTCTTTGATTTCGGTTACTGCCTGTTCAGCCTCATATTTATAGGCTACTGCCCAACGAGGAAATTTGGAAGTTTCCCCCAATCGCTTGCGGTAAACCAATGAGTTAACCTGAATGACCAGTCCGTCAACCTCATAATCGAGTTCTTTTCTTTTGCCACGAAACTCTTCGATCAAGTCGATAGCAGACTCAAAACTTTTACATAACCTGTTGTACTGATTAACCGGGAACCTCAGTTCATCCAGTTTCTCCTGTAATTCAAAGTGTGTCTTAAAAGGGTTGTTTTCAAGAAAGCCCACTGCGTAAACAAATATCCCAAGTTTACGCCGTGCAGTTATTGCAGGGTCCAATAGTCTCAAAGCTCCGGCTGCAGCGTTTCTTGGATTGGCAAAAGGGGATTCTCCGTCTGCTTCCCGTTCCGAATTGATTCGTTCAAATTCCTTTTTAGGCATATAGACCTCACCGCGAACTTCCATGCGCTGTTTAAAGTCAATTTTTAAAGGAATAGAACGTAAAGTTCTTAGATTTGCAGTGATGTCCTCACCTTGCAGTCCATCTCCCCTTGTAGCTCCTCGCACCAGAAAACCATCTTCATAGGTAAGCGCTACAGCCAATCCATCAAATTTCAGTTCCACCACATATTCTATAGATTGTTCAGGAACATCACTCAGGCTCTTGACCACTCTCTGATGAAATGCCCGCACTTCATCGACATTGTAGGTATTATCAAGGCTGAGCATGGGCACAGGATGATCAACCGCTTTAAATCTTTCATCCACTTTACCCCCTACCCTCTGAGTGGGAGAATCGGGAGTAATGTATTCAGGGTGAACCGCTTCAAGCTCTCGCAAACGCCTGAGAAGTGCGTCGTATTCCCGGTCTGTAATCAATGGAGAGTTTTTGACGTAATATTGGTGATCGTACTTATGGATCGTCTGCTTTAGATCCTCAATGTCCTGTTTGAACGTCATAAGGGAATTGGTAGAAAGGATAAATACAAGCTTCCCACTCCTATTCTAAGAATGAGGAAGTTACAACAGGTCGTTTCTACTGAAGCCAATTTGAGAGATTTAGACACTCTCATAAAAATTTTACAGGATAATAAGTTTACTCATGGCTCCAGAGTCACATAATACCCCTGCCTTCCACGTTGAACCAAAAGTAAAATGCGATCTGGGTTATTTATTTCAACAACAGCTTTATTATAATCGTCTTCATTGTCAACACGCTTTTGATTCATTTGCCGAATAATATCACCTGGTTTGAGACCTATTCTCCCACCTGCACTATCACGAATCACCTCTAATACAACCATCCCCTTGGAGGTGGTCAACCTATTGGAACGGGCATAGCGTTGGCTGTTCTCCCGTATTAATAATCCGAGCCATGACCGGGTAAATTCTTTTACATAATTTTTAGGAATAGCAGTGATATGTACTTTACGTTCAATCATTTTCCCATCCCGCAAAATAGAAAAACGAGCCGTGCTGTTTACAGTATAAGAAGCCATACGCCCGCTTAAATCCGATTTGTCCTTTATCTCATGATCGTCAACTGCAACAATTACATCGCCACGTTTTAAACCAGCTTTTCCTGCAGAGCTATTGCCAGCCACCGATATAACCAACACTCCTTTTTTCCTCTCAAGTTTAAAATGGCGCAAGAGCTGGGTATCCAGTTCCTGCACAGAAGCTCCTAACCAGCCACGCCGGACTTTGCCATAACGGATCAGTTCGTCGACAATACGTTTGGCATGGTCTATGGGAATAGCAAACCCTATCCCTTCCGCCTTTTGATAAATGGCAGTATTTATTCCGATCAGGGAGCCGTTGATATTCAATAAAGGTCCGCCACTGTTTCCCGGGTTGATCGAGGCATCGACTTGAATAAAGTCACTGTAAACCATATTTTTCCCGGCAGTTATATTGCGGTTTAATGCACTGATGATTCCGGATGTCACTGTGTGCTGCAATCCAAATGGATTCCCAATTGCCAAAACCTGCTCTCCTATCATTAAATCATCAGACCTGCCCATTTTCACATAGGGTAGTGACTTATCTGAATCAATCTTTATGATAGCAAGGTCAGATTTAATATCCGCGCCAATGACTCTGGCATCAAACTCTCTTTTATCACTAAGAGTGACATGAATTTTTGCGGCTTTGGCAATGACATGCTCATTGGTGAGAATAAAACCTTCGTCATTGATGAGAACACCTGAACCCAGGCTACGCCTTTGATTTACCATTGGAGGGATAAAGTCTTTGAAGAACTGGTCAAAGAAATTATTGCCAAAGCTTCTGAAGGGATTACGCGCGGATCGTGATATTTCAGACGTGTAAATATTGACAACAGCCGGGCTGACTCTCTCTACAGCCCTTACGAGAGGGGTTCTGCGATTATAAGATTCTCCATAAGATGCAGGGGAATGCACCAGCAAGAATATTGGGACTGCTACAACCCAGAACCACCTTGAGGGAAAACTCACGCTTAACAGGACAAAATAAGTAAAAAAGAATAAGGCTGGATGCCCGAAACTCGCTGCCCTCTGCCGTGAACATTTGCTCTATCCCATATTCAGAAAGGCAGCGGTGTAATTCGGGCACAGCTATGAATAAAACGACATACTATTCGACTTTAACAGCAATATATATGGTACTTCCGCCGCGCTTTACCAAAAATAGAACTGAAGACCCCTTCTCAACGTTGGCAAGAAGGTTATTGTAGTCCTGCAGATTTTTGACGGGAACACGATTCATTTCTGAAATAACATCGCCCCGGCGGATACCCGCTTCTGATGCCGCATTTCCTGCAACCACATCAGAAACCAAAACTCCATCAACGCCTTCCAGTTTAAGGCTTTGTGCCAGCTCTTCAGTGATGTCCTGAACCTGAAGACCCAGCGGATCAGCCTTGGCAACCACAGTTTCCTTAGTGTCTTTTAATACCTCTATGGTAATACGCAATACTTTAAGGGATCCGTCACGTATCACCTCAACATCTACCACCGACCCAGGTGTTGTCGCTGCAACGATTTTGGGAAGGTCCTCCATTTCCCTTACAACCTGATTGTTAAATCTGGTGATAACGTCACCGCGCTTAACTCCTCCTTTATCAGCGGGGCCATTCGGAATCACATCTCCAACAAGAGCCCCTTCACTTTGACTGAGACCAAAAGATTTTTCCAGTTCAGGAGTGATTTTCTGGATCATGACCCCCAACCAACCACGTGTGACAGACCCTGTTTCTTTTAAATCTTTTAAGATTCCCTTTGCAATGTTAATAGGGATAGCGAAACCAATCCCCACATTTCCACCCGTATTGCCTGAAATAATAGCGGTGTTGATCCCGATCACTTCCCCTTCAATATTAATCAGCGGACCACCACTGTTACCGGGATTAATAGAAGCATCGGTTTGTATGAATTCATCATAGGGGCCAGCGCCAATACTCCGCCCCAAAGCGCTCACCACACCCACGGTAACAGTATGGCTGAGGCCGAAAGGGTTCCCAATGGCTACTACCCATTCACCCACCTCAAGATTTTCTGAACTTCCAAGTCTCAGAAAAGGAAATTCTGTATTGTCGCCTGGTTCACGCTTGATTTTGACCAAGGCAATATCAGTTTTGGAGTCCGACCCTATCAGAGTGGCTGTATATTCTTTTTCTTTTCCTTTATCCTCAAGGGTCACTACAATTTCATCTGCCCCCTCTATCACATGATAGTTAGTAAGGATGTGTCCTTCCTTGTCGATCACAAATCCCGAGCCCATACCTCCTCTTGGCTGTTGATTTGGACGCTCCCCAAAAAAACGATCATAAAAATCACGGAAAGGGTCCGGAGACCGGCCTTGCCCTGGTCCTGGCCGAGGTATTGGGATATTCTGCCGAGGAAGTGCTTTTGCTTTGGACTTGTTACTCACATTAACAACAGCAGGGTTCTGCTTTTTTGCTATCTCCACAAAAATATTGCTTGCAAGAGGATGGGTATCACTACTCAAAGCAAACAGGACCTCTGGAGACATTATGAGCGATAGCAATAATATAAAAGTTAGTGAAGTTAAATGAGCACGTTGGAAAAAAAATTTAAGCATATTGTTTAATCCTTCTTTTGTAAGCAATCGAAAATAAAAATGTGTGATGGAGATTCAGGGGAAATACAACCCGGTTCTCATTTAAAGAGCGGTTTAATTACTTACAGCTTAATACTATATAGGCCTATTTTTCAGTTAAAAAAAATTAATTTAAAAGTCCAATTAATTTGATCTTGAAAGGGAAAGGAAAATATAATGAATCTAAATTATATAATGCTTTTTCCTTTATTTACAACCACAAACCCCCTGAAAGAAGGTGCCTGCCAAACTCATTAGCAAACTAATTATATTTGACTAGCTTTATGAGATAAAAGATAATCGCAACGGGCGATGGATTAATCGCCGATCTGTTCCTCTAGCAGGCCAATTAAAATAGTCGTTCAATTTTGCTAAATCTTCTATTCATCGGGAATGACACGTTTTCAAAACAAAGGAGTTTATCATCTTCCGTGTCTGGAATGTAAATACATCGGAATAAATACTTTGCAAATGATTTATCTGTTTACAATTGGCCCCTGATATGAAACTGTTTCTTTCAGCATTAGGATTATTGATGATTTTTGAAGGAATTCCATATTTTTGCTTCCCTGAACAAGTTAAGTCCTTTGCACGAAAAATTCCAGATATGCCTGATGGAACCCTCAGGGCAATAGGTTTTTGCCTCATGATGGCAGGATTACTGGTAGTCTACTTAGGAGGAGGAAATGCAAATGGTTAAACAATTTTTCCTTTTTTTATTTTTTGGGTTCTGGTTATCACTTGTGGGGTGCTCTTCATTTGAAGAGGTAACTAAAAAAGGGTCCCCAGCACCACCACCGCCAATTATGGCGCAGCCATTTACAGATATCCCGGTACCCAACGGGTTCAAAAGAGACCATTCAAAATCTTTTATATATGAATCAGGAAGCAGCACTATAAAAGTTGGCCAACTCTTCTTTTACGGCTGGAGCGATCTTAGCGCAGTTATTAATTTTTACAAAAATGAAATGATTAATAAAGGCTGGACATTAATAAATACCATGGGGCATTCACCCACAGTCATGCACTACGAAAAAGAAGGCTGGGTTTGCAATCTACTTATCAAGTCTGTACTTGGGCAGGTATATATTGAAATACAGGCTGGCCCTAAATAATTCCAGTTTTTTTAAAAAATGTGCATTTAATTTTTTAGGCGAGTAGAACGCTCTAGCCTTTGCCCCATTATCCCCGGGTAAGGCGCAGAACTATCATGACCGATAAACCCGGCCAACAACTCCTTTTAAACTTTCCAATACGACCGGAATACAGCTTTGCGAACTTTGTAGTTTCTGATGGTTCGCTCTTTGCGTATGAAACAGCGGAGGAATTCTGCTCCGGAAAAGAAATTCCATTTCAAGTTCTGTATCTTTTCGGTCAGAAAAACCTGGGGAAAACACATCTGCTCCTGTCTATAGGCAACCATATCACAGAAAAAGGCTTGCGCGCTGTCTACATCGAGGGAAAAGATTTTTCAAAAAAAGCACAGGACAATCAACTCGCTCAACATACTCTGGAGCAACTTTTAGACGTTGATTTTTTTCTCATGGATAATGTGGAAGCCATTGCCCACTCCAAACCTGCCCAGGAAAAACTTTACCATCTTTACAATCAAATTAGGGAAAAGGGCGGAAAACTGGCTTTCACTTCTGGCCTACCCCCTGAAAATAATAACGCCATGGAGAGCTACCTGACCTCGAGGTTTCAATGGGGTATGGTCGCGGAAATAAAACCCATTGATGATGACACAACTGCCAGGATTATCTCTAAACTGGCAAAGGACATAAACCTTACCTTGCCGGAATCCATCATCCAGTATTTAATGTCACGCATACCACGAGATTTCATTTCAATCCAAAATGCTGTCACGACCATTAATCAAGAGTCTTATATAAAAAAGAAAAAAGTGACTCTGCCTATGGTCAAGACAGCTCTTGACTTGCCTTAGCCAGATATGAACAGCCGCAACATCTCTGCCAGCCTCTCACATTGGGAAAAAGTTATACCTGATCAGCCTGCAATCATTGAAATAAGGACTAAAACCGAGGTTACTTTTAAACAACTGGAAGAAGAGAGCAACTTAATTGCTTCAGGGCTTCTCAATCAAGGATTGAAAAAAGGTGACCGGGTTCTCATGATGGTGCCATATGGAAGTGACTTTGTAACACTGACATTTGCTTTGTTTAAGGCTGGAGCAGTCCCTGTTCTGATTGACCCGGGAATGGGTAAAAAAAATGTTCTACATTGCGTAAAACAATCCGAACCACGTGGAATCATTGCGGTTCCCTTAGTCCATGCAATAAAATCACTGATGCCTTCGGCTTTCAAGTCAATCCAGTTTTCAGTAACCGTCGGGAAAAATTGGTTCTGGCGGGGCCCAACACTTGAAAAAATAAAAAAATTCGGACGAACCGATTATCAGATGGAAGAAGCTCAAGAAGATCAGGAGGCAGCTGTTTTATTCACTAGCGGAAGTACTGGTCCTGCCAAAGGGGTTCTTTATACTCACGGAATGTTTGAACAACAAACCCAAATTTTAAGAGAGCACTTTGGCATTATTCAGGGAGAAAAAGACTTACCAACTTTTCCTCTGTTCGGTTTGTTCAGTACTGGCATGGGGATGACAAGCGTCATACCAGATATGGATCCCACCTGCCCAGCCAAGGTAAAACCGGAAAATATCATTCATCCAGTCAAAACCTATAACATCACCAGCAGTTTTGGATCTCCGGCTTTATGGGACACGGTCAGCCGTTATTGCGAAACGAACAAGGTACGACTGACTTCCCTCAAGCGTATTTTGATCGCAGGCGCTCCCGTTTCAGGAACACTGCTAAAGCGTTTTGAATCTATATTAGAACCAGATTGCAAAATCATGACTCCCTATGGAGCAACCGAAGCCCTCCCGGTAACGTCTATAGAAAGGCAAGAGATTATCAAAGAGACCTGGGAAAAGTCGGAAAAAGGAAATGGAACCTGCATTGGAAAACCTGTCCCTGGAGCTGAAGTAAGAATTATACAGATCTCAGATGACCCTATTTTAAAATGGGAAGACGGCTTGGAAGTCCCAAAAGGCCAAACCGGAGAAATAATTGTGAAAGCTCCCTGGGTGACTAAATCTTATTTCAACCGCGATGAAATCACCCGTCTCGCTAAAGTCCCCGATGGCCCAAATTTCTGGCACAGGATGGGTGATGTTGGAAAGTGGGACGACCAAGACCGGCTTTGGTTCTGTGGCAGAAAAAGTCACCGCGTTGTTACTGATTCAGAAACATACTTCACCATTCCCTGCGAAGCTATTTTCAACACACACCCTGATGTCAAACGTTCCGCTTTAGTAGGACAAGGTGCTGGGAAACATCGTGAGCCAGTGATGATCATTGAACCGGAGAATAAAGATAGAGTTACAAAAGATCAGGAAGTTTTCATTAACGAGCTACTGGAAATAGCAGCCTCCTATCCTCACACCTGCTCAATTAAAAAAATATTCTTTTATCCAGATTTTCCAGTGGATGTCCGACACAACGCAAAAATCTGCCGCGAAGAACTAGCGGATTGGGTGAAAAACCAACCTTAAAAGTTTGTCGAAAAGACCAGTCCTCCACCTTTATAGTTCGTTTGTGGATAAATGGTAAAGTGTCGGCCTTTTTTATTACTGTGAAGCTTGAGCAGCGTCTTTGAAGTGAAATAACCCAGCACAGCACCAAAAAACACGTCCGAAGCCCAATGTTTTTGATCGTTCAACCGGGAAAGACCTGTCAAGGTCGCGAGACCGTAGGAAATTGGTGCGGCTAAAGGAACATGCTCATATTCATTAGCCACAACTGTTGCGATGGCAAAGGCCGTTGAAGTATGTCCGGAAGGAAAAGCTTTATTTCCTGTACTCGGTCCTTTAAACTCAAATTCAGAAACCCCGTCGAAAGGGCGTGTCCGACCCATCATCAATTTTAATACTCCCGTGAACAGGCTGGTAATCAAAAAACTTTCTGTCGCAAGTAAAGCAGTTCGTTCAATTTTTTCATTTTCCCAAAGATTGCCATAAAGGTAAAAGCCTGCCATGAGAGGGAACATAACAGCTGAATTGCCAAACGGCTCAAACACACTCGATATGTCATCAGTGGTAGAGCTTCGACCTTCTTTGAAATCTTCCCTGAATTCATCATCCAGAAAAAATAATACACCGGTAACCCCTGCAACCGTTGAAGCGGTGTACCAGTCAGATTTATCCCAGCGCCAGGGTGACGTCAGCATATAACCGGTATCCGTCAATATGTTTTTAAAATAGTTTTTATTCAGCTTTAAACCGCCACGCAAACTTGACCGATCGGTTTTTTCTTTCAGCGCTGATGAATAGTGATTGTTTGCGGCAAGTAGTAGTTCATTGCCTTCATTCATATAGTTTCCTGAAAATGAATTAGTAGAAAAGTAATTCGGCACTGGTTTTCCCTGCGGATATTCCGACTTTCCCGACAACACATGGCGGCTTAATGATCTGCCCTTCTCTTCAACTTTCAGGTGAGCTTCGCCCGCTAATGCATTAGTGGCATAAAAATACAGTCCAAAAATGACAAAAATGACCCACCAGTGTTTTAGCGAATTATCAGGACTCATAAAGGTTATTCAATTTATATGAAGGGCAGAAATAGCAACTTTCAATTGCAAATACTTCTTAATAGCAAAACCAGTAAGCAAACAATAGCCGGGAAATTTCACTCAGAAACTTATTCTATATATGGTTTACGGCTTAATTAACTTTAAAATCAAGGGGTTTTTCCCTAAATCACGACTGGATCACGAATATAAGCGAAAACAGGGGAATCGCCCCAGGTTGCGGCAAGTGTAAAACAGGTGAGTTGAAAAGCTATGAATTAGGGGGGTTAATTCGCTAAATGAACCAAAGGATAATGAAAGCGTGTTTTTCAGCCGATAAGGCAAGAGAAATTAATGCACCACTTCAAGGAGGAAAACGTGCACACAACTTATCCAAAAAGAAAATCTTCCAAACCCATAACCAACTATATACTGCCAATCAGCCTGCTGGCAGCAATAGTGTTTCTCATCAATGCACTGCACAGTGTTTCACTCCCGGACCCATTGGGAGAAAAGATTCAACAACACGTTAAAACACGAAGAACCAATCAATAGAAGGCAGGGATTAAACTTAATTGCATTCAGCCCGGAAAACCATCCGGATTCTGCATTTGGCAAGGAAGGCGGTAGTTGCCGATAAGCCGAAGCAAACCATAAGCCGGGTTTTGTACTTCATGAAACATGAAGCGGTGACCATTAATCTAGGCCTGCTGTTACCAACAGGCTCAAGCAATCAACCCGAAAGTTTCGGACGGGCCGCCCTCAAGCACTTTCCTATTTGATCTTGCTCCGGATAGGGTTTACCAAGCTACCGCTGTCACCAACGATACTGGTGAGCTCTTACCTCGCCTTTTCACCTTTGCCGCCGGCACAAAGCCGGGTAGGCCGTATATTTTCTGTGGCACTTTCCTTAAGGTCGCCCTCACTCCGCGTTACGGAGTATCCTGCCCTGTGGAGCCCGGACTTTCCTCTCTCCCGGTTATAAAACCGAAACAGCGGTCACCCGGTTTACTTCGGCGTTGCGGCTTCAGATACTTCTTCCCAATATAAAAAACACATACAGTTTGAACACTGCTGAATCGATTCGCCAACTTTAACATTAATCACCATTTGCGGTAGAACCTGCTGAAAACAACCCTGGCAAACATTTTCGCGCAACAAAACTACAGCTTGACCATCACGGGCTTTAACCAGTTTTTCATATCTTTGTACCATCACCTTATCGATCTGATCTGTGACGCTATCACGCTTGGCTAACAGCGAATCCAACTCCTTTTTCATCCTTTCAAGCTCAGCATCTTTTTTCGCTTTGTATTCCTGAAAATGAGAATCCTCTTCCTTACATTTTTTTTCAATTGCCGGAATCTCTTTTTGTTTTTCTTCCAGAATTTCCATTATTTCAAGTTCTTTATCTTCCAGCCCCGCTACTTTTTCTTTAATCGTTTCCACTTCGGCAAGAATGGCCGTATATTCTTTGTTGGTTTTTACAGCTGGCAGCTTCGTCTTGGCTTTAGCCATATGATCATTTTCACCCTGAACCTCTAACTCAATATCCTTACGATTTTTTTGTAGATTTTCTATTTCTTCTTTAGCGTTTGAAAGAACCTTCTTCTTCTCTTCTAATTCCGCAAGTCCAGAATCAATCTGAACAGGGATATCAGCAAGGAGTTTTCTGTGCTCGGCAATATCATTATCCATTTTTTGCAGTAGGATTAATTGCTCAAGTTGAATTTTGGGTGAAACACTCAATATTTTACTCTCTATTAAGGCTTAATCCCTCAAATTATGAGGAATGACAGGTACACGATATCCCTTTTTCAGCAAAAGCTATTATGTATTATCTTATATTCTTTGAGAAATGTAGCATGGGCCAGAATAGGATTGCAAATGATTCCAACAAAGCCATGCTTCTTTGGCTAGCTAAGTTTAATTGGTATGCCTATTAACCCTAAGACCGATTCAGGCTCGACTTCGTGAGTCCCAAAAAACGAGAAACACACTGGCAATAAAGATGGATGAGTAAGTTCCAACCAGAACACCTACCAGCAAAGCAAAAGAAAAATCATGGATGATTTCTCCTCCAAAGAAAAATAGCGCAACCACTACCAGCAGTGTTGTTCCTGAGGTGAGGAGCGTCCTGCTTAAGGTCTGATTGATACTTGCATTGATGATTTGGGTAAGTGTATTTTTACCTTTACGGCGAAGGTTCTCACGAATACGGTCGAAAACAACAATAGTATCGTTTAATGAATAACCAATGATGGTCAAAAATGCGGCGACAATCACAAGGGTGAATTCTTTGTCTAAAATCGAAAATGCTCCCATAGTAACCAGAACATCATGTACCAGGGCTATGATTGCGGCAATAGCGTACTGAAGTTCAAAACGCCATGAAATATAAATTACAATTCCAATAATTGCATACAAGATTGAAAGGAGCGCTTTTTCCCTCAGGTCACGCCCTACCTTAGGACCTACCATTTCTACTCTTTCAACAGTGATGTCAGCCTTATTGAACTTTTCGCCGAGACTGTTGCGAATCCTGGAGCCTACAGCTTCGAGTTTTTCCTCTGATCGTTGAACACGGATGAGAATATCGCGTTTAGTCCCGAATTCCTGGATTGTGCTTTCTCCAAGTCCAATTGACTTCAAACCATCCCTAATGACCTCCAGATCCGGAGCGGTTTTAAACTGGAGTTGAACGAGAGTCCCCCCAGAAAAGTCAATGCCATACTTCAACCCACCTGACAGGACTATAGAAGCCAGACCCATCAAGATTACCAACCCTGAAATGGTTACGGCTGCTTTAATTTTACCCATGAAATCAAAATGGGTTTCGCTACCAATAATTTTCATATTTATATACTTAATTTATCCAGTTTTCTTTGGCTCATTGTTCCATCAAAAATAGCCCTGCTCACAAATACCGCTGTGAACATGCTGGCCGCGATTCCTATACATAAAGTAATGGCAAACCCTTTTATGGGGCCAGTGCCAAACTGAAACAAAACGACTGCAGCAATGAAGGTGGTAATATTCGCATCAACAATAGTTCGAAATGCTTTGGAAAAGCCCGCTTCGATTGCAGCCCTCACCGTCTTACCAATTCTTATTTCTTCACGGATCCTTTCGAACACCAGCACGTTAGCATCAATCGCCATACCTACTGTGAGAATAATTCCTGCAATGCCTGGCAATGTCAAAGCCGCTCCAAAATAAGCCAGCGCTCCTGCCAGGAGAATAATATTGAGAAACAGCGCAACCACAGCGATTATGCCGGACAGTTTGTAATAGATGGCAATAAAGGCCACGACAAGAAGCCCGCCATAAATAATAGAAGTGATTCCTTTATTAATGGAATCCTGTCCGAGCGATGGACCAACCGTTCTATTCTCAAGGATAACCACAGGTGCAGGAAGCGCGCCTGCCCTGAGAACAATAGCCAGGTCTCTTGCTTCAGAAGAAGTAAATCGACCCGTGATCTGAGCCCGTCCACCTGCTATTTCATCCTGAATAACAGGCGCCGAATAAACGTTATCATCCAAAACAATTGCCAGACGTTTTTTGATATTCTCACGCGTCACCTGCTGAAAAATCATGGCACCGACGCTGTTAAAGTTCAAAGCAACATAAGGTTCATTGAAATCAGAATCAAAGCGAACCTCAGCACCCGTCAATGTCTCACCTGTCAAAACAGCGCGTTTCTTTAAAAGATAAGGATCTTTGGTAACGGCCCCGCTTTCCTTATTTTCTATTCGTTGGTATAAAACTTCATCCCCATCAGGAATATTTCCATCAAGAGCCTGCTGCAAACTGTTTTCTTCATCCAACAGCTTGAATTCCAGCCGGGCAGTTTTTCCTATCAGGTTTATGGCTCTCTCGGGATCTTTCACACCGGGCAACTGCACGAGAATCCGTTTTACTCCCTGCACCTGAATGGTCGGTTCTGAAACACCAAACTGGTCTACCCTGTTGCGAATCGTCTCCAATCCCTGACTCACTGCGTTTTGCTCTATCTGCTTAATCTGGTCCTGACTCAATTGGTATATCAGCCCGAGTCCGTCTGAGTCTTCACTGACCAGGCTGAAAAAGGGGTATTTCTCCAGAACGGTTTTAACTGGTGGCAGATCCAACTGATCCACCATCCTTATATTAATCTGTCTATTTGAGAATATGACTTTGATGCGGTCTACTTCCAAGTCTTCTTCAGTAATATCCCTCTTAATATCATCAGCCAGTCTGTCCAGGCTTGCTTCTACTGCTTTCTCAACCTTAACTTCAAGCACCAGATGCATCCCCCCCTGCAGGTCAAGGCCCAGGGCAATTTTTTCCTTCAATGGATACGCGAGCCAAATTGCACCAAGCACTACAGCGAGTATCAAAGGGATTTTCCATTTAAGATCCTTATACATTACTTAAAACCTCATGCATCAACTTAATCTTTCTTCGAACCAATGGAAGAGCGGTTTATTTTGACTCGAACATTGTCTGCAATTTGCAGCATAACCGTATCTTCCTTAAGTTTTTTAATGGTTCCATGAATACCACTTAATGTTACAACAGAATCGCCCTCTTTCAGCTCATCAACCATTTTGCGCGCTTCCTGTTGTTTTTTCTGCTGCGGACGAATAAGAACAAAGTAAAAGATCATGAACATCATGATCATTGGCGGAAGCAATGCAAGCAAACTTCCTCCACCAGGTTCACCACCCTCTGGTGGCGGTGCCATAGCAAATGCTAAATCGAGCATGATATCTTCCCAGAAAAGTAGATTTTTTTATAATTCAAAGGTTTAGCTTCTATCAAATCCCACCCCATTTGTCAAACTTTGGCGTAAAAGCATGCGGTAAATCGCACAACCCTCTCTGACAAGGAAAAAGTTGCCGTGGGTCAAGTAAACATTCTTTTCCAGTGGGGAGGCAAAATCTGAAAATTGCCAGCATAACGCCATAACTAACCTGCCGCCATACAGGCACCCTTTTATTGTTACCTAACCCACCTACGGACTAATAGAATTTTTGCTGAACACCTGCTTCGTTGGTGAGCTCATAATAAAGAGAGTGAAACTCTTCTGTAGTCAATTTGGGATCACGTAATTTTTCCAGCTCCTCAGGGGTAATAGCAACTTCGGACAATTCGTCCCATGCTGAAGTAGCAACCGCCGCATAATTAGGCGGATTGAGCGGACGCAAAATCAAGCCATCCACCCGGTCGTTATACTTAAGCGCAAAATCAATCACGAAACGTGCATCTTCAGCACTGACAGCGCTGCCAATGGCAATATTAGTAGGGGGATGCCCATTACCACGCCTCCAAAACTGGACCGTATGCCCCAATACTTTAAGGGAGTTGGATTTTAGAAATTTTCGAATCTCTTTTTTCTTTTTTTTATGTTTATGACCTAACCAGATTTCAATAGTACAAATTGTCCGTTTAGAAGTGTCACAAGGCGGCTTATAACTAGGCGAAGGAAACAAGTATTCTTTTGATACCGCAAAAGATGATCCTGCCAACATAAAAAAAGCACCCCAAAAACAAATCGCCAAAACCACTAGCCGTTTCATCTTTACTCCTGTTCAAATTCAAATTCTAAGAAAGACTGTTATTTTAATGTATTTATTCCATATATAGAAAAATATCTATCCAGTTAACGTTCCAAAACCCCGCCTTAAAAAATATACATTCAAACACATAAACTGTAAACATCGCTTTACAAAACCAGAACAAGACATCCATATAAACGCCATAACTCTTTATTTTACATAGAGGAAAATATTATTTTTTGCTGGCACAAAAATTGCCCAACTTCTAATTATTAAGTTTGACCACCTTGAAGAGTTATCGGGTTATCTCATGGTTGAAGAAAAAGATAAAAATTCTCATCTTTTAAAAAGATGTTGTTCTCCAATGAATGGCACCCTGGGACTCACCCAACTTGTCATGAGCACTGAACTGACCCCGGTCCAAAATGACTATCTGCAAAAAATAAATTCCTCGTCAAAAAACCTGCTGACCATCATCAATGACATCCTTGATGTATCAAAAATTGAAGCCGGGAAAATAGATATTGTGCAAATCGAATTCAAACTGGAAAAAGTGTTGGAAGACGTATCGGTCATTTTCCCAGAATTTCGGCCATTAGGGAGTTTCTCGACCCAGTGAAAAAACATTTAAACCAGTTTGACTTTTCCGGAGCCTGCTCTGTCTTTTCAAAACTGAAAAATGAAATGCAGTCAGCATCCGAAGAAAGTAAAGAATGATAGGAAATAATTCTCAACAAACTATTCTTGTCGTTGACGGCAACACCGATGTGACAGCCTAATTGGCTGAAAGCTGTTGTAGTTTACGTATCACTTCATCCCGTTTGTCAGCGGACAAACGGGATGTTTTATTTTGCTCAATAAAAGGGATCAAGTCATTTAGTTGGATAACACTGGCTCCAAAGTCACCCTTTAACACCGCCCGAGTAAAAACCACAACAGGCACAAACCATACGGGCCCTATTATCTGCTCCAGAGCATTTACGTGTTTGCGGTTTTCCCAAAGTGGATTGTACAGAATATCCTTAGATGGTTTTAAGTGCCACTCTCTATCTTTTTCACGGCCAAACACCTTCCCCGCTTCTGTTTTAACTGTCAGAACAAACACACCATAATTCGAAACCACCACATGACTCACATCATTCATACCCAATTCAGCAGACACAACGACATTTGACAAAACAAAATAATCAGGACCCAAGCGTTCCAGTTGACCCATTACAATCTTCGGGTCACCCGCCAATTTGTGTTGTTTTCTTTTCTGGATAAAAAATATGAGAGCAACCACTGCCAGGAAGGCTAGAACTTTTAACCCGTCAGTAGAAAAGATGAAATCCATCAAAAAAATAATTAAAAGTTAAAAGGGTTACGAGGTTCAAAACCAGCAGATTTAGTATCTGATTTTGCGTTCTCTTCTGATTTCTTCACTTCCAGTTTCATCCCTGAGGCGTCTGGAAAAAACTTTGGAGATACCGTTTCGCTTCCTGTCTTTTCCTGTTCCGCACGAAACTTTTTCAGGTTAGTGAGAGTCACTGTCCCTCGTTCAGGAAGATTATCGATTACTGATAGGGCGGCTCTCCTGCCAAAAACGGTAATATCCAGCAGCGAGTTTCCCATAAGACGGTTTTTGCCATGCAAGCCTCCTGTTACTTCTCCACTGGCCCATAGTCCGTCAACATCGGTTCTACATTCCGTATCCACACGAATGCCACCATTCTGGTAATGCAATGTGGGATAAATTAGAATTGGCTGCTTTGCCGGATCAATGCCGTACCGCTCAAATCGGTGGATCAGCCCGGGAAATTGACGGGCTAAAGCCCCCTCACCATTTTTCAAGTCAATCATCGGAGTATCAAGCCAGATGCCTTCCTTACCATGTGGAGTTTTTATCCCTCTTCCATCTGCAATTTCCCTGATGATTGCCCCCGCCAACACATCACGATAAGCCATCTCGTTAATGAAATGCACCCCTTCAGAATTGACCACCTGGGCACCTATTGACCGAATCGCTTCTGTCACCAATTGTCCAGCCAGAGCTTCTGGATAACAGGCTCCTGAAGGATGATACTGATAACTATCCAGGTTAATCAGTCGACATCCCTGCCTGTATGCGAGCACAAGACCATCACCGGTAGCCCCTATATGGTTACTGGTGGGAAACCCCTGCAATCGGATCTGCCCGCTTCCCCCGGTAGCCAGAATCACCGCACGCGCCGAAACACAAATCTTTTTACCAGCATTCCTGTCAAATAAAATGGCACCTGTCACCCGGCTGTTTCCATCATCGACCAACTCCATGGCCACATGTTCTTCCAGCAATTGAGTGTCGGTCAAACGCACAGCATCTTTCAGCACTCGCATGATTTCCAGACCCGTGTAATCCCTGCAAGCCAATACACGCGGCACAGAAGTCCCGCCACCGCCTCGCAATCTAAAACTTCCATCTTCATTTTGATCAAACAGACAACCGAGCTGACTGAGCCAGCGAATGCTCTCCGGTCCCTGTTCACAGAGAATCCTCAACAGGTTCGGGTCATTATCTCCATGCCCCCCTACCAGCGCATCGGCAAAATGCCTCCTTGGCGAGTCGTCAGGGCCTATCGCAGACTGGATTCCGCCTTCCGCCATCACCGTATTGGAGTCACCCAACCTGAGTTTTGTTGCCAAATGAACAGATAACCCTTTTCCATGCAAGGTGAGAGCCGCTGCCGCTCCGGCCCCTCCCCCACCTATTATCAAAACATCCGTTTCAATTTCGGGGATGGGATTATAGTCTTTTTCTATAGGGCTATTGCCCTCCAACAATTGCGCAAGCTCTAAAGGAAATTTCTGGTCTCCTGCATTGGGGCCAACATTAACCTGCCTTATATGCCCCAGGTAGTCGGGGTGATATTTCCTGAGAATTGCATCCGCCTCTTCCGAGTCTGGTAAATGCGCCGATTGATTCAGTCTGGTTAGACGTGAGCTTTCAAGCTTATCCAGAGACTCTTTTGCCCATTGCATCACGGTTCGACCCTCCCGGATTGTCGAAACTTTATTGCCCTTTCAAGCCTCTCTTCGCGATCTTCATTGAGCAGGTGTTCCCATTCCTGCTCTGCAGTATCCTCAGATTCTTTGATAGCTGCATCCCGGCTCATACCCAGCGATCGACGAATCCAAAGTCCCATATTATGCGGCTTGACTTTATCCTCACATACATAACGGCATAGTCCGCAATGGATACAGGTGGTGAAGTCTTCCGCTACAGCTTGAAATTCACCCTTCTGCATTCGCAACACTGAATCCATCACCGGAATTGACATGGGGCAGGCAGTGGTGCAGCTACCACATTTGGTACAACGGCTAAGAGCAGGAAACACCGACTGCAAATGAGCAAGCTCTGGCTGGACCACCGGTTCGGCCGGATTATCTGCGCTAACAGGACAGGGGAAAACCTCCATTCCATCTTCCACCGGTTTCATACAAGCCAGTTCAGTTCCCCCCTGCCTTCCATCCGGATAGCGCAAAGTAACCGTGCAGGCACCACAAACCCCTCCCGCACACCCCACCTTCACGCTTTCTGCCATTCCCGCCGCCCAAAGGGCATGCACCAGGGTTTCTCCAGCTTTGGCTTGAATGGTTTTGCCTGAAATTTTTATTTCCACTGTTTTCTCAGTCATAAGGCCATACGAAGTTGAGAGAAGATCATAGATTATGTTAAATTACACACAGTTTAATATTTTTTGAAATTTGAGGAACAAATATGTCCGGTCATTCCAAGTGGGCTAGTATAAAACATAAAAAGGGCGCCGCCGACGCCAAACGTGGAAAAATTTTCACAAAACTGATTAAGGAAATCACCGTTGCCGCACGTATTGGTGGTGGAGACCCAGATGGAAACCCAAGACTCCGGACTGCTATCTTGATCGCCAAAAGCAAAAATATGCCTGTCGATAATATCACCCGCGCCATAAAAAAAGGCACCGGCGAGTTGGAAGGCACACATTACGAAGAACATACTTATGAGGGTTATGGCCCTGGTGGAGCAGCCATCTTTCTGGAAGCCATGACCGATAACAAAAATCGTACTGTCAGTGAAATTCGCGCCGCTCTCAGCAAAGCAGGTGGGAACCTGGGAGAAAACGGATGTGTCGGATGGATGTTTGAACAAAAGGGACTCATCACCGTCAAAACCGAGGCTAAAACTGAAGATGAGCTGATGGAACTCGCTATTGATGCCGGTGCCGATGACCTGAAGACGGTTGACGACCAATACGAGATCACAACTGCTGTTGAGAGTTTTGAAGAAGTGCGTAAAGCCCTGGAAGATGCGGGCGTGCCCATGGAAACGGCAGAAATCACCCGCATCCCGCAAAACACGGTTTCCATTGATGAAAAAAAAGGCAAAGCCCTTCTTAAACTTATGGATATTCTGGAAGACCACGACGACATCCAAAAAGCCTATTCAAATTTCGACATCTCGGATGATGTCATGGCCGCAATTTTAGAAAACAGTTAAGGCCTCAATTCAAAGACCCGGCATAAAATTACACGGGTAGCCCATCCAAATATTCAACCCTTCAACAAGGCTGAACAATGCGCGTCATGGGAATTGATCCAGGTAGCAACTGCACTGGATTCGGTATCATAGAAGAGATAAAAAACAACCTGCAACCTGTATACTGGAGCAGTGTGCGCACTTCATCCAAGCATTCGTTCCCCCAACGACTCAAACTCATTTATGACGAACTTGTTTTAACAATGGAAAAGTTCCAGCCAGATGTGGTTGCGGTGGAAGACCTGTTCTATGCAACAAATGTAAAAACCGTAATAAAACTCGGACAAACAAGAGGTATCACCCTGCTCGCAGCTGTCAACTGCGGGATTGAACTGGCTGAATACAGCCCGCTGGAAATCAAACAGTCCGTGGTCGGTTATGGGCGCGCGGACAAAAACCAGGTGTGCGATATGGTCTCAACCCTTCTACGTCTAAAAGAAAAGCCTGAACCTTTTGACGCATCCGATGCCCTTGCTGTAGCCATCTGCCATATACATCATGCCGGACTTCAACAAAAAATTAAAAAAGCCCAGAGATAAATAAAACATGATTGCCCACCTAAAAGGACAACTAACTTACAAATCTCCCGAATACGCCATTGTCGATGTAAATGGAGTTGGTTACCAGGTGTTCACACCCCTATCAACCTATTACGCCTTGCCCGGCACGGGACAAACAGTATCCCTTAAAATCCATACCCGGGTTCGGGAAGACGAGCTCAAACTCTTCGGCTTCCTGACAGAAGAGGAACAAACAATTTTCCAGAAGCTCATCACCATCAACAAGGTTGGTCCACGGCTGGCACTGGGCATCTTGTCCGGCATGTCTCCTGAAGATTTATTGTCCGCCGTGATGAATAACGATTCCGCAAGGCTGAGCACTATCCCCGGTGTTGGCAAAAAAACCGCGGAACGGCTAACTCTGGAAATGAAGGATAAACTTGCAGATCTTGCACTTGAAATGGAACATACAGCCGACTCCAGTCCTAAAGAAGGTTTTTATGACGATGCCCTGTCGGCACTTTTAAATCTAGGTTATAAGAAACCGGAAGCAGAAAAAGCCCTGAAAGCGATCTATAACCAAAATGGACAGGATGCCAGCCTTGAAGAGCTCATTAAAGAAAGTTTAAATATTTTATAGCAGGGAAAAATAATGGAAGAAGACAGACTCATGAGTTCCGGGCAGGATAATGAAGAGGTTCAATTTGATAACAGCCTCAGGCCTGGCAAGCTGGAAGAATATGTCGGTCAGGCAAAGATCAAAGAAAACCTCGATATATTTATCTCCGCCGCAAAAATGAGAGATGAATCACTCGACCATGTCCTTTTTTACGGACCACCCGGGCTGGGTAAAACCACACTGGCTAACATCATCGCCTCTGAAATGGACACGAATATCAAAAGCACTTCGGGTCCAGTCATCGAAAAGTCGGGCGATCTCGCGGCACTTCTGACTAACTTGAAAAAAGGGGATGTTCTGTTTATTGATGAGATACACAGATTGTCCAATGTCATCGAAGAAATTCTCTATTCCGCGATGGAAGATTACAAGCTCGATATCATGATTGGCCAGGGACCAAGCGCCCGGTCCATAAAACTTGAATTGCCACCTTTCACCCTGGTGGGAGCCACAACAAGAGCAGGACTTCTCACTTCTCCATTGCGCGACCGTTTTGGAGTGGTTCATCGACTCGACTACTACAATGAAAAAGAACTGGAAACTATTCTTACCCGTTCAGCCGGCATTCTTGAAATCGCGATAGTCCCTGAAGGTGCGAATGAAATCGCACGCCGGTCACGCGGAACACCAAGAATCGCCAACCGCCTCTTAAGACGTGTAAGAGATTACGCCCAGGTGAAAGCCGATGGGATCATCACCCGTGAGGTAGCTGCTGGTGCCCTTGAGATGATGGAGGTTGATGGAAAAGGACTCGATAAAATGGACCACAAACTTCTGCTGGCTATGATTGAAAAATATTCTGGAGGTCCTGTAGGAATAGAAAGTCTTGCCGCATCAATAAGTGAAGAGAAAGATACCATCGAAGATGTGCTGGAACCTTACCTCATCCAGACGGGATTCATCCAGCGAACACCCCGTGGCCGGGTTGCCACCCCCATGGCCTACAAACATTTTAATAAACTTGCCCCCAGTCAGGGCAGCCAGGAAAATCTTTTCTAACCATATAGCGAGAAAGGCAAAGAGAAGTATCTTGCAGCTTTAGAAAGATGACGAGGTAATGCAAAGACCTCAGTGAGGGAAAGAAAACTTTAAACCATTACTCTTTTATAAGCTTGCAAGTTTCTTGAATAGTGTTCCCAGGAAGCGTGTCATAACGAGGAAGACAAAATAGCGAATAATTTGACGAAATTTAAACTCTGAAATCTTTGAACGATTTGAACAACGACTTCTTACTGCCAAAACACAAACTGAGCATGCTTTCTAACCATCTGCTCTAGTCATGACTCAAACTTTATTACCCGCCAAAGACCCATGAGAAAGAACCCGTAGTCGGACTTTCAATAACCACCTTGTCTTTAGCCTTTATCGGACCAACGCCCTCAGGGGTTCCGGTAAAAACAATATCACCCGGTTTTAATTTCCACCATCCGCTTAAGACATGAATCAATTGGCTGACAGGAAAAAGCATTTCACGAGTATTGCCTTGCTGACGAAGTTCCCCGTTAACCGAGCAGCTGAAGGTTAAGTCTTTCAGGTCAATGCTATCTGAATTGTAAGCCTTGAAATGACCTAAAGGAGCACTCTGTTCAAAAGCTTTGGAAAGTTCCCAGGGCAATCCTGATTTTTTCAATCTCCCCTGAACATCACGCAGGGTTAAATCCAGACCCAGAGTAACCCCTGCAATATAAGAAGTCGCATCGGCCTCAGGGATATTTTGCCCCTCCTTACCTATTAAAAGCACCGCTTCCACTTCATGATGCAAAAGGCTGCCATGTTGTGGCAAAAACAGGGTTTCTCCCGGTGACACAATACTCCATACCGGTTTCATAAAAACCACCGGCTCGTCTGGAACTTGCCCTCCAAGCTCCTTCACATGCTTGTCATAGTTTTTCCCAATGCAAAAAATCCTATGAGGCGTGAACGACTGGCCTTCAATATTTATCCGCAATTCACTCATTGACCAAATACACGTCGGAAAAATTTCTGCATTGCTGACCAGGCCCTTTCGTCTGCTTGCCTGTTGTATTCCAGCGCTTGGATATTAAATTTTTTCCTGAATTCATCAGCCTGCTTGTTGGTATAGCTGTGTTTAACGCCAGCCAGGCTCATATAGGTAAAGTCAGCATTGCCCGCCATCATCTGGCTGGTAAATGAACCTAAAGTTTCAGGTTTCAGGAAGGCATCCTGAGAACCATTAATGACCAGAATAGAAGTTTTCATATTTTTGATCGCAGGTTGCAAAGGCAATGCGCTGTGAAAGGCAACGACTCCATCCAGGTCAGCACCGCCTCTAGCCATGCGAATAGAAACCGCGCCTCCAAAACAAAATCCGATTGCCCCAATACGATCCGCATCCACTGTTTCATGAGATTGCAAAATTTCTTTGGCCTTGTTAAATCTTGCTTTTGAAGTATTCCAGTCATTGAAAGCCGCGCTCATGAATTCCCCGGCCTTTTTGGGATGATCCGCTAACTTTCCATCGCCATACATATCGACAGCCAATGCTGTATAACCAATTTTAGCAAGCATACGAGCACGTTCCCGGGCATGGTCATTATGTCCCCACCATTCGTGAACCACTAAAACTCCGGGACGCTTTCCTTTAATAGAAGAGTCATAAGCGAAATAGCCTTTTAATGGTGTACCCTTATAACTGTAATCGATCTCTTGAGATTTAACCTCAGCGTGAGCTATCGTTGCCAGACTTAAAACTGTATAAAAAACCAATTGAAAAAAATATTTCATAGAGACTACACTCCCATGGTTTAAAACCTGGTTTATAGAATTAAGGAATTCTACCGGGCTTTAGGGCGCAGTGAAAGAAAAAATCGAAACTCTCTACGCCATTTGAAACAATATAAAGTGATTTATTAATAAGATCATTTCCCAAAACCGGGTTTATTTTGCCAATATATGAATTGTTGGTAAAATTAAAAGACAGCTCTATTAATTCTCTTATGAGGTTCAATCTCAGAATATGGGAAATCGTCAAACACCAAATTCTTCTCGCAGGGAGTTTTTAAAGTTAAGCGGGCTTTCGGCCCTGGCAGTTACAACGGATTTAACCTTGCCTTTTCTTCAATCCTCATTTGCTGACCCTCTTGATGACTTAACGATACCCGGAAAGAATGGATTGAGAGTTTTGAATAACAGACCTTTAAATGCTGAGACCCCTCCTCATTTATTGGATGATGTGATAACTCCCAACGACCGGCATTTCGTCAGGAACAACGGACTCGTACCCGAAATAGATAAAACCGGGTGGACCCTTACTGTGGATGGAGAAGTGCACAATCCTCTGGCCCTGACACTGGAACAATTAAAACGATTCAAACAATATACCTATGCCTTGCAAATTGAGTGCGGAGGTAACGGAAGAGCGGGCTACACTCCACCCGCAAAAGGCAATCAATGGACATACGGTGCCATAGGTTGCGCGACCTACACAGGAGTTAGAATGAAAGATGTGCTCCAATCCGCAGGACTGAAGAGTTCCGCTGTGTATACGGGGTATTATGGTGGCGACCCTCACTTAAGTGGTGACCCCAATAAAATACCCATATCCCGAGGTACTCCTATCAGTAAGGCCATGGATGAACACACACTGATCGTCTGGGAAATGAACGGTCAGCCTTTACCCGCATTGCACGGGTTTCCCCTGCGCGTGGTCACACCGGGCTGGCCCGGATCGACCTCCATAAAGTGGCTGAAACGAATATATGTCCGTGACAGGGAGCACGATGGTCCTAAAATGACGGGTTATGCATACCGTGTTCCCCGGTACCCGGTATCTCCCGGAACTCATGTTCCCAAGGAAGATATGAAAATCATTGAATCATTGCCTGTGAAATCTCTGATCACATTTCCAAAATCACGTCTGAACTGGAATTTAAAAAAATCTCTTCTGGTAAGGGGGCATGCCTGGGCGGGAGATCGCAGTGTAAAAGCTATGCATGTTTCTATAGATTTTGGAGCAAATTGGCTGGCAGTGTCTTTGGCCCCCCCCGTCAATCGTTTTGCCTGGCAAAATTGGAACACTGCGATTGATTTTCCCGGGAAAGGCTATTATGAAATCTGGGCAAGAGCAACCGACAGTGCTGGTGAAATGCAACCCATGGTGGTCCCGGGATGGAACCCTAAGGGATATCTGAACAATGCCATGCACCGTATCGCCGTAAACGTAACTTAACTGAAAATAAAAATGTTTTTAGTTCCACGAACCATTCACAACTTGAACAGGTTCTTTACCGATAAACTTGGATTGACTCTCTTTCTTCTTTGCATCCCCCTCCTTCCTGTTGTCGCGAATGGTGAAGATTCCCAGGGCCTACCTCCCGGAAAAGGACGGGAACAGGTTATCGAGAATTGTACCGTCTGCCATTCTTCTGCCATCATCCTGCAAAACCATATGGCCCGCAAACAATGGGACGAAACTTTGACCTGGATGCAGGAAAAACAAGGCTTGTGGGATCTGGAGCCTGATCTAAGAAAAACAATTTTAGATTATCTGGCCACATACCAAGGAATAAAGAAAACGCCTTCCCAATCCAGTGACCCTATGGGGCACAAATACACCTACCGCCCTAACCCTTTATAACCAATAGGGTTCATACAACAGGAATTATTGAAAATCTTCGGACTTGGTCCGGCTTTGAGTTTTGGCATGCGTATTGCTTTATTAGCTGAAAAGAAGTCATTGCGTCAAAATTCAGACAAGGAGGAGTTATGAAAAACTTGACCATAGATGAGCTTTTAACCCGCATGTTTAGAGATACCGCTAATCGGGTTGGCTGGAATGTTTATAGCAAAGACAAACGTTTTGTCTCTGTAACAAAGCAAGTCAAACCTAGAGCAACAGCCAACATGAAAAAATTACACTAAAACGGGGTAACACAATGAATGAAACTGCAACGATGACCCAAGCTGAAGTTACAGATCTCACCGTCGAGGAACGGGAAGAGTGGAAAGCAGATATCGCCAAATCCATAGATATGCTCAATGAACAGGAACGACTGATAATAGCCCTGCATTATCATGAAGAATTGACACTTGCGGAAATCGCGCAAATTCTTGACATTCCCATATCAAAAGTAAAAAAAATCCGCGACAAAACCCTGCAAAAATTTCTCAGCCGCTAGCCAGCGTGACGCTGGACTAATCGAGTAATGAGTTTTGTTGTCAGCAATTGTTTTCTGTCCTGGTAAAATAAACCTTTGCATCTGTTGAGAACAACCACTCATACAGCGGCTTTCTTCCCTATCAAGCTGAACCCACGCATAAGGGAAAAAATAGTAATGCCCTTGAGTCAAGAGAGCGTTTGCCTGCCATACGAAGCTATTGCATTTGAGTACAGTGTCACGCTGGTGGCTCCACATCTAGTAGGGCTTGAAATACTGCTTCCATTCGGTTAATCTCAGTCCTTCAATAAAAACGGGACCGCTATATATGATCAAGACGACTCTGGTCGGGCATGCCTGCCTGTTCATACAATCGAAGGAAACGAATATACTGACCGACCCGGTCTGGTTCGATTATCTCTGGGAGGAAATCAACACACTTTGTCCCAGCATTGTCCTTGAAAAAGATAAAGTTCCACCGCTTGATGTCCTCAATATTTCTCACAGGCATCAGGATCATTTTGATGTGCGCACCCTGGCATATCTGGTTCAAAATGAACGGCTCCTCACACCGGACACCCTTGTCCTCGCACCGCAGGACAATCTTCTGCTCGATATTCTCCATGAACTGGAGTTTAAAAATATAAAAGTGGTTGCCGATTTTGAACCCATCCAGGTCAAGGATGTGACCCTGACCCCGACTCCTTCACGCAACCAGTTGAGCACCGCTGAAGACCCTTTTCCCGAACATGGTCTATTGGTGAATGATGGTGAGGTGACAATCTGGAACCAGGTGGATTCTCTCGTAAACCCGGACATCATCCAGCACATCACCGAGCTATACGGCCAGATAGATTTTTTTCACTCCCGGTTTGTTCCATTGATAGAAGGAAATTTTTCTTATAACAAACCGATCACTTTGCCTATTGATGAATACTGCACATTCCTGAATGTTGTGAAAGCACTTTCTCCCAGGTTTGTCGTACCGGGCTCTGCCGCATTCAGGTATCGAGATGAGTTGAATTTCCTAAACCAGTATTCTTTTCCTACAACCCAGGATCAATTCCTGAGTGACCTTGAAGCTTTCTGCCCGGAAGTTCCACGCGCTCCATTTTTTCCAGGAGATGTTGCGCACATATCAAAGGATGAAATTCACATAGAAGAGCAGTCTTCCGGTTTTGTTCGTGTTAAAGAAGACGACAGCCATCTTGTTATCTTCAAGCCAAACTCTGAAGTTCCTGCCATAAAAACTCTAACTACCGACCCTGAAGAATATAAAAGGGAAGTTGAGGTGGTGGATAATTTCATTGAAAACGGTTTTCTAGAACGGATTTTTAAAAGTGAGTTGCTGGGTGGCTGGCAACATTGGCAAATCGTTTATCAGCTTGAAATTTTTGGGCAAAATGGACCGCAAGCCTGGACCATTGATTTTGGCCAACCTGGAAAACCACAACTGCATAAGGGCGAGACAGGAAAAATCAACCTCTACGAAGGTATTTCCACATCGGATTTATGCGCCCTGATAGAAGGCAATACCGCCTGGGATTATGTGACGCTATGCGGTAATTACCGCACCTTCAACAATATTTATCGAATCACAGATGGTCGGTTCGAGCTCCCGCCTGAAGACAAATCGAACTATGCCCTGGAACCCCTCATGGATATCTTCCCCTGGGACAACGATATGGATAGGCAAAAGTTCATGCGTGATGTCAAACGCTGGAAAGGCAGGCCTGCGTAGTCATTCATTTCAAAAAATGAAATTGAAGAACTTCTGTATGGTTAAGGAGCGGCAGGCCCCACAACCTGGGCATTATTATCAAGGATTGATGTTGCCTGAGAGTCTGTCATATCTCCAATAAACTCCATAGCAAAACCAGCTGTATTGCTTTCCGTAACAACTGTTCCCCAAAAACTTAACATCGTTATATCTTGGTATGCATTATCCACAGTGTTTTCGGGATTGCTGGCTACAGGATTAATATGTAAGAATCCATGCTGAAAGGAAGAGTTACTTGTAATTAGTTTGGCATCTGGAATCAATGTGCTGTTAACTGAAGAATGTCCGGACCTAACAATAAATACTCTTTCCGTAGCATCTCTCTCAACAGTAAAGGACTGAGCAGAACCAAATAAAGCCCCATTATTTTTTATCGCCCGAACAACAACACCAATCTGAGATGCCATGCCTGAAAGTGATGTATGGGTAACAGCAATGAAAGTATAAGATTCAGAGTCCGATTGCCAATAAGGGGATACCACTCTCTGGGAATTTGGGAATTTAACGATAGTATCAAAAGCAGGAGTGGTTGAGCTGACAGACTGCCTGAAGTTAGCAACCGTGAATGCTGTATTTTGAAATGTCAGGCGATTATCTGCCGCAAGCGCATTCCCTTCCGGAACTCCTGTGACAGCACCTCCAAACAGCACGTTTGGGTTGGAAAAAAACTGAATTCGAGTATTAGCCCCTGTCCCCATTATGGTTTTAAAATTATTTGTGGTGTCAACATACCCATGGTTATAATCAAATGGCTGTCCATCAGTATTGTCGTTAGCACGATCATGACGTGCCGCCATATTGTGCCCTATCTCATGTCCAAAAGTGTAATTACCAGTAGCACAATTAGTTTGTGTAACCGAATATCCAAAAGCCTCAAAAGATGAAGAAACCGTGGTCATTAAATATGCCAAGCCACACAAGCTATTATCACCTTTTACGAGCACAGCAACCAGATCTGCTCCATTATCATCTCTTAAAGCATGAAGCCCTGAAATTGCTCCACTTTGTGCTGAGCTAAGAGTTCCACTAAAGCTAAAGTCATTTTCTGAAAAATCAATCTCTTTTTTGGCAACGACGCTGATTGTATGCTCCACACCACTGTTTGAATAAGCAGCATTGGTTTCAGATTCTGCTAAGTCTATTAAGCTCTCTATTGCGCTGACGCCTCCTTCAGCAATTCGTGCTTCTTCTGTATAAACGACTAAAACTTCGATAACGCTTCCATCGTCAGCCTGAGTTGCAGGGTCTGAAGAACTTAAACTATTTGATGGACTCAGAGAATCGGGCACCGTCAGCACGCCTGTTGATAGCATAGCATCACTGTTGGTCTCAATTTGTGAAAATGAATCCTGAGAGATAAAAGCATCACCACCTGCCAGATCGCTATATCCACCAGAGATATGTGGCTTCACATGAGCCTTCGAATTTCCGAGTGGCCTATTTAAGGGTATAGAATTTGATTTTATATCAGGAGTAATTGGTTCACTAGCGGGCGGAAACTTGGTGGGATCAATTTCGTAAACAGCATGCACTCCATCACTGATGTGACGTACCTGATAAGAAAAACCGGTTTTTGATATGTTTCCAAAAACCTTATTATCACTCACAACCAAAACCACTCGGCTCAAAGGATTGTCCTTTAACTCTCCGTACCATGAGTAGCTTCCAGACCGGTTTTTTTCTATTCTTTTAATTATGGCCGTAAACTCCAGGCCTTGGAAAGCATTAAGAATTAACTTAATTTCACCATCTGGTTCGGCCTCAAAGTCTTCCTCCGGATTTTTTATAAGCCCGAAGTCTATAGTCACTAGACGGGAACGAACTATAAAAGGACTTTTTCGAGGCTTAATATCCGGGGCATTCTCAACCGAGAGAAATATTTTATCAGGCAGTGGTACGGCAGTATCAACCTCAAGGGCATTGACATCATACGAGACCAAAACTATTGCGCATAATAAATACAAACAGACTTTGGGTAAGAAAAAGTTTAAACTTTTAAAAAACAACAACTTTATACCTCATCCAACAAATATTTTATCGTATTAAAAACCACCTGATGTAGTAGTGAAGCCGATTGTTCTTAAGGAAGTTTCAGTGCATTTTCTTTTTCGGCAAAAAAATAGTTTTCTTGAGTGTGTGAGTGATTAAATAAAGAAAAAAGTTCTATAAAAACATACAGATTCCATATTCTTCGACTACCCCAATTTGCTCTAAACCAACATTGAGAATTAGTTTTTTGGGGCCTATATTAACCGCAATGCAACTTTTCGGGAGGTAGGCCCATGAAATCTTTCGCGTTCTATGTTGCCCTGATCTTTCTATTTATCCCCTATTCAGCCCAAAGTCTTGAAAAAGGAATCCCTGCCGGATTAGCCGCAGACTTCATCCATGCAGTGGTCGAAGCCGGGAGAACCACTTATTCTGAAAAAGTGGTTGAACACCTGAAAAACTCAGTCGCCGCTTCTGAAAACTGGGAACAGCAGCACACCTTACCTCTACCTGCCCAATTCCTTTCGATGTCATCCAAAATTTCCAACTCACGAGGAATTGGAATAAAGTACAGGTTAATGAGCCTTTGGCCGCTCAATAAAAATAATTCACCCCGGTCACAAAACGAAAAACTGCGGCTTGAGGAAGTTTTGAAGAATACAGATAAACCCTTCACCTGGGTCGTACCACGTGAGGGTCGTTGGTATTTTGAAGCTATTTATCCTGATATCGCCGTATCGGAAACCTGTGTCACCTGCCATAATAATCACCCGAACAGTCCAAAAAATGATTTTAAAGTTGGTGATATCATGGGAGGGATTATCATTGATCTGCCTTTGGGAAGGCGGACAGAAAAAATGTTGATGAAAAATTCATGCTGACTCCGGAAGTGGTGGCGGACTATGTTCATTTAGTGCGGGAGTCGGACCGTACCGTTTATGCCCAGCATGTTGTAAATCGTTTGGAGGAACAGGGCGTTCTTCACTCCAAGGAAAAATGGGAAAATGAAACGGCCCTGATGCTTCCCGCGCAGTTTCTGTTAAACAGTGCGATCAAATCAAAACGATTAGGACTGAATTATCGTTTGATCAGTCTTTATCCTATTAATCCACAGAACAGACCTGCCAATGAGTTTGAACAAAACGGACTTGAAAGTGTTGAAGTACACCCGATTCGCCCGAATATAAAGCGATCCAAGGTGGGAAGGAAATCTTTTTTCAGAGCAATATATCCAGATATAGCCGTAACACGTGGATGCGTTGAATGCCACAATGGTCACCCAAAAAGTCCGAAAAAAGACTTTGTGCTTGATGATGTTATGGGTGGAATTCTTGTGAGTTTTCAGTTGCAGTAGGGAAGTTTCAAGATGCCCAAATTTCCTGGAATTGTTCGAAGAAAATGGGTTCCATTTTGGTGGTTCCGAAGATGTCGACATTCTGGTGCGAGTTAAATCCGTGAAAATCTCGGCTACCTGTAATGACTAAATTAAAACTATTTGCCAGGTCGATGAAATAATTCACCGTCCCCATTCTCTCATGATAGGGATAATGGCATTCAAGACCCAATAGACCCATACCTTTCAATTCCTCTAATAATACAGGTGCGTTTTCAGGTTGCCTTCCTTTTTCAGGGCAGATCAGAGAGTAGGAACGCTCGCCAGGATGAGCTAACACAGGAACTCCCTTGCTCTCCCGGACCAGAGTGATGGCGGCATGAGCATCCAGGTTTTCCCGTTCGACATTATATTTCACCAGGTATCTTTCAAATGCCTGACCCGTATTGGACACAATACCGAGTCGCACCATCTCACGCGCAAGATGCGGCCGTGCCAGGACACCTTCAGCAGCTCTTTTTACATTCTCAAATTCAATGGTCCCACGAAACTTAGCAGGAATGACTGCGTTCACATTCTCAATCAACTGTCGCATGCGTGTTTCCCTGGTTTCCGTCATTCTTTTTACACGGCCCCTGAGTTCAGGTTTTATGGATTCATAATCCTTGAAATAGGCAAGAAGATGTATATTAAAATCGTGGAATTTTACAGTGATTTCAATTCCGGGAAACGCCGTGATACCCGTAGAATCTGCAGATTGAATAAATTCTGGAATACCATCAAAAGTATCATGATCGGTGAGAGACAAGATCGATACATTATTTTTTTCAGCAATCTGTACCAAATCTGAAGGAGAAAACTCACCATCTGAAAAGATCGAGTGCATATGTATTTCAGATTTACGCAGTGGCATGGCTTTATCCTTGAAGTTTCCATTTATATTAACGGGTTTTCCAGTGATTTCATAACAAAATACGGTTTTCCTGAAAACCAAACGCTTTCTCCTTCCCCAGTTAGGGTGTTCTATCTTCTTATTCCGTGAGCATTGATTTGGTGATAGAT
>WAHY01000014.1:65573-68634 GCA_009873635.1 Nitrospinota bacterium | reverse complement strand
TTCCAACTTATATTGAAATAAAGATTGAATTTGTCTTATGTGAATTAGATGTCAGGCGGATTCTCAGCTCCCATAATCATCTCCATTTAAATGAACGGGTTATTCACAATCAGGACAAAAGAAATGATCTTTTATCCAAAGTGTGTTACCCACGAAATAGCATTCTAGACATCTTTGAATATTCTCCATTCGTTCGGTAGGCTTAGAGGATAGACTATTCCGTATATTTGGAGATATTCTAAAAAAAGTGTGCAATACCTGAAACTGTGTCTGCATAAAAGTGACCTCTTGATTAATTCCAATTAATCCATATCAATATACTTTCTGGGCCCTCTTTCAATAACAGATCGGTGAAACATAACCGTAAGAATAATTATTAAAGCTACAGAAAATGAAAAAAGAAACATAAACATCCGATCTAATCCAAAGGTATACCATTCCATGACAGTACCTCCTATGGTAGTTCTAAAATATTTTAGAAAAGTAACTTTAAAAATATATAGCGGGGAAAGATTAAACTAGAAGGGTGGATTATCCATCGCAGTCACCTCAAGAAGTGAAGTAGTTAACTTAAATTTAGGCTTAATATAAAAAATTTCCATTCTTTTAATATTAATTTATTTTCATTAACCAAAGGAAGGACCTAGCGGAAAACCTCTAAGTCCTTGATTTTACTAGTTGGGGCGAGAGGATTTGAACCTCCGACCCCCTGCTCCCAAAGAAAGGTCTGGAGATTAGTTTCTTAATTTAGCAAATGTCCTAATAAACAAAATAATTTGCCAAGCTTCTTTTTCGGTTAAAGTTTCTGGGACAAATGAGACCATTGCTGTGCCAGAACTTCCATTCTTTAAAATCCACATTAGTTCTCCGTCGGTACGTACGGCTTGCCACGATTTGTCTGTAAAATTTCTAGGAAGTTTCCCAACTAAACCGGGAATATGATCGTACCCTTTTCCATCTTTACCGTGACAGGTGACACAATACGCCTTGCCATGAAAAAGTGCTTTGCCTGTCTCAATATTTTTAGGTGTTGAAGACAATGGATTTTCCCATTTCCTTACTTCATCTATCTGGTCAATTGGGACTCGGGGTTTTAATATTTGAGGGTCAGAGCCTTCCACAATTACAGGAAGGAAACTGATCCAAGCAAAACAGATCGCCCGCAACAAGAACTTTCTTTTAGCCATTAAATGATTTTCTAATATTTATAGATTTTACAATAAAGAAAGGGGGATTAGCTCCCCCCCCCCTTGCTTCATATGATTTACTCTGTTCTATACACATGACCTATAGAGGTGGGTGTGGTTACGGTTCCATCTGGAACAACCTGATCTTTCCCCCATAGATGAAATATCACACCATCTGTTTTGGCAGCGGCATCAGCTAACGCCTTAACTTCTTTAGGGTCATCAATATCGAGAATGGCTACTCGGCCTGTATCTATTTCGACTTGATGGTCGTGGAAGGTCCGATTCCACTGAACGAGAGGCACATTTTTTCTGGCCAAGTTTTTTTCTATAAAGTATTCAACGGCGACCAGTTTGGCATTGGGTTTAGTGGATTCAAACAGTAGACATTGAAGAACCTCACCGTTTTGGATTCCTTTACAATAATGGTGATAAGGACCCCCAACCTTTCCATCTGCCATCATATGAGGAGCCTGAACATGAATCGTATAGCCATCAGCTGGTCCACCACTTATGGCTGTTGATATCGTTAAACCAAGTATTGTAAAACTCAATACGCTTACCATAAAGATAGACTTAAATAATATTTGTTTCATTTTAACCTCCTCATAGGATCAAAGTTACTAAAGTCGTTAATGCTATATAACCATAAACTAAGTAACTTTTAATTAACAATTAAAAAGCCGCATCAACCAATTAAGCGGTTGTGGGGCTTTATTGTTTTTATTGACCCGTCTTTTAAGTCATTCGGTCAAGATCGGGCATATTCCAATTCTTAAGCTCTTTAAGATCATCATGGAATTCCTGAGCGTTGCGCTTTTTCTTTGATTTGGTGCTACCCCGGTAACGAATCTTGGCAACCCGAAATTCATACCACCAAAACTCTCCCCTTTTATAAATCATTCTTAATTTATACCTTTTATTGTTTTGTCCAATGGAATTTGAGTAGAACTGTTTTGCAAATCATATCCACAATTTGAGCAAAACTCTGCATCTGTTGGCAATCTGAATTCAGCATCTTTTATACCATCGTCAAAATATATAGGAATGGCCTTATTTTATTATAGGGAGGGATAAATGAGAAGATTGGGTGTAAATAGGGTGTAAATATGAGAAGAATAAAAATAAAGGGGTTGCCGATTATTCAACAACCCCTTGTTTTATATGGTGCCCCCGAGGCGATTCGAACGCCTGACCTACGGATTAGGAATCCGTTGCTCTATCCAGCTGAGCTACGGGGGCTGTTAATTTAAAATCACTGGATGAATTTTACAGGCAACCTGGGATAGTGGCAAGTAAGAGAATCATTTAGTTTTTGATTTCCCCACCATATCTGCCAAACGTTCTCCAAGAACATAACTTATGTTGAAGTTCAGTTTGGCTACGATATTTGGAAAAAACTTCAAATCTTTTTGCATTCTCTCATAGTCAAACCGCAATACCGATACTTTCTGTGTCGCCACCACATCTGCAGTTCTTTCTGTTTCACGTATATAGCCCACTTCACCAAATATTTGTCCGGGCTTTAAAACAGCCAGAGAATGAGATTCACCAGCATCCCTTCGGATAACTTCAACTTCTCCGGAAAGAATGAGATGCATATTGCGGCCTATCGTGCCTTGCTCTACTAACAAATCCCCTTTTTCAAATTCATGGAGTTCAGAAATTAATATCGCCTTGCGACGCTGGTAGTCGGTCATATTTTGAAGCAAGGGACTGCCATGCAAAACGCCTCGATCAATGGACATTGAAAGTATCTGGTAAAGTCCGACCAATCGAACCCTGGTCATGATAATAGGAGTGATCAAAAGGTTTGCAAATATTGAAAACAACATAGTTGCAGCGGCCAGGGCACCGAACTGAGCTACAATGGT
>WAHY01000014.1:62999-65474 GCA_009873635.1 Nitrospinota bacterium | reverse complement strand
ATTGAAAGTATCTGGTAAAGTCCGACCAATCGAACCCTGGTCATGATAATAGGAGTGATCAAAAGGTTTGCAAATATTGAAAACAACATAGTTGCAGCGGCCAGGGCACCGAACTGAGCTACGATGGTAAAATTGGAAAAAATTAAAATACCAAACCCAAAAGCGAGTGCGATACTTGAAACTATAAGAGGGGTTGCCTCGTCATTCACTGAAGAAGTGACAGCATCCTCATAATCGGAGGTCCGGCGGCAGAGTTCATTGTAACGGGCTAGCAAATGAATAGTGCCATCTATCGCGATTCCAATCGCAATCACCGCAACCATTGCCGTACCCGGATTCAAAGGGATATCAAGATAACCCATAACCCCAAACATCAAGGCAATAGGAATAACGGCTGGTATCAATGCAATGAGCCCACCCTTAAATGATGTAAACATGATGGACATTATCAGAAATATCAAGGCCATCAACAAAGCCAGGGCTTTTACCTGGGCAACCATTAAACTTTCCGCGGCTCTATTCACCATCAGGTTTTCACCCACTATATAGTGCTTCATATCAGGACCTGCAATTTGGTCGATGACCCCCTGGAGTTCTTCAATATATTGATTCAAGGTGTGGGAATCTGTGATGTTATGTCGCACCACAATATTGGCACGGCGGTAATCATGGCTGACATAACTATCCAGATCACTGCGGTGCAAAAACATTAAATATTGCGCAACCAGTTTCCGGGTATTTGGCAAAGAGTGTATTGAAGAGTCTCCACGAAACTCCCGGTTTAAAAACCTCAAATGATCAGCCAGAGATATACTGCGATCATAAACACCCTGGTCGGAAAGGAAAGTTTGAATATCAGCCAGCTTTTGAATATTTTCAGGCTCCTGGAAAGCCTTGCCTTTTTTGGATTCAAGCGAAATAAAAAATATTTTAATCCCTGCCAGGTCTTCATGGATTCGTTTGGCATCCTGTATCAGAGGGCGATCGCTCGGGAAATAAGATAATGGATCGTTGGTTACGTAAAGTTTCGATGCCTGAAAAATAAAAAAAGCACAGAACACGCCGGTAAAAACCAGAATGGACGTTGGAAAACGAACCTGTGAATACCGAAAAACACTCATGATGCGATCTGGAAAGCTATTCCTTTTGAAATCCTTTACAGTGAAGGTCCCCCTTTGTGGTCCAAAAACAGACAACATGAGTGGCATGACCAGAATGGTAATAAACCCGTTTGCCAGCATCGCAAAAGTTGCGGCTAAAGAAAAATGCTGGATCAACCCGATATTACTAAACATGTTGCTGGCAAAACCCAGTGTTGTGGTCAAAACCGTAAGCATCATGGGTAGACCAATGTGTTTTGCCATATACTTAACAGCCTGCTTACGTGAGTCACCTCCCGGGTTTTCCTCCAAACCACGCAGAAATGCAGACATCATATGGGTGTCTTCAGTAGACCCGATAACTATTATCAGGGAAGGAATCATCGCGCTTAATATATTCAATGGCACACCCAGCCAACCCATCAATCCAAAGGTCCAAATAATGGTGAGAAGCGACGTTACCAATGGAACTAAGGCCGCCAACCAACTACGCATAAATATTAAAATCGAGACCACAAGGACTACTACGGATAATGGACCGAGCAATGTGAAATCTTCATAAAGGCTTTGTTTTAATTCCGCGTTAATCCGGGGAGGACCCACCTGTGCTATATAATCAAATGTCGCGCGGTGTAATTGAATCTGTTCTTCAAGCGCAAGATGCAATTTTCGGCTGAAGTTATTACTGTCTTCAGAATCAATCGCAGACACGATCAATGCTGTGACTTCACCATCACTTGAAAAATAATTACCCTGATAAAGGGGGCTCGCCAGGGCGCTATTTTTAGCATCTAATGCTTCCTGCTTTGTTTTAGGTGAAGATATAAGTAAAGGGCGGGAACTAATCTTGTTCCCTTCTCCCTTCACCGTGTGCAAAGTGAACAAGCTATCAACGCGTCTGACTCCTGCAATTTTTTCAATTGCAAGATGCAGCTTTTCGACTGCCGAAAGTTTTTCAGGAGTCCAAAGGTCAGGATCTCTTATATAAATAATAGTTTTATTATCAGTACCAAATTCACCCATCACTTTCTGGTATACAAGGCGAGACGGGTCACTGGCAGGTATCAGGCTGTCCACGCCAGTATCAACCTTCAGCCGCTGCATTCCTGCACCGGTGACAACCGTAACCACAAATATGAAAAACGCTACAAAAACACGGCGCTTATAACCCAGCATGTATAATTGCTCTATCACTCTGTATTTTCCTCTAATTCTTCTGGGCTGTCGGTATCCAACTCTTCTGTGGGCTCGATATAAGGGTAGTTCTTATACAACCATTCAGCCGAAAATATTTCTTCGGGCACATAATCATGCGAGAAAATTCTGCGGGAGGTCTTGATCAATGACTGATGTTGATCTTTTTTATTTTCCATGA
>WAHY01000014.1:45256-62902 GCA_009873635.1 Nitrospinota bacterium | reverse complement strand
GGCTCGATATAAGGGTAGTTCTTATACAACCATTCAGCCGAAAATATTTCTTCGGGCACATAATCATGCGAGAAAATTCTGCGGGAGGTCTTGATCAATGACTGATGTTGATCTTTTTTATTTTCCATGAGAATCATATTGGCGGCCAACCTATCCTGGCTGACTTTCGCAAGGTCATGCTGACTCTGGATACGGTTAATGCGTCCATGCTTGTCAAAGTGATGAGTCAGGGTGATAAACAAATTATCCTGTTGGACATGGTGACGTCGCAAGACTCTTTTTTTCCGCAAGGAATCACCAGCCTTATAAACATCAACAATAAAATATTTAATTCCATCCACTTCTTGATCTTCACGACGCAGATAATGATGCTCGCCTAAAACTTCACCAGTGAGGTTTTCTACAGAAAAATCCGTTCCAAGAAAGTTATCACCACTTTCTTCGCCAGCGCTTTCCAGCAGCTGCTGTCCATAGGCCGGCAAATAAATATATTTGCTTGTTTTTCCATCAGGATTACGAAGGGCCAGCAAGGCAACGCCCTTGACTTCCTTTGGGTAATCAAACAACAACAGAAACCTTACCGAACCATCTTTTTCCACTCTGGAGTATCGCCTGGCCCTGCGGGTATCGCGGTCTCCATTCCTGTCCACCATAACCATGGATTGCTCTTCATAGATATAAGGGAATTGCTGGTGTCGCCTATCGACTTCTTCCATGATTTCTGCGCCAGTGGTTTGACTACTGACGAAACCGATACATTCATGAGGTTGCAAACAGAAAATGACTAAAATAAATAAAAAACACAAAGGATTATGAGGAAGTAGCTTCATCGATATTAGAGCTATTCAAGATTCATAAGTGATAATTGTTTTTGCAATGCGCTCGCAGAGATCCCCGTATAATTGACGCATCACCAACACCATTTGCTCGTAATTCCCTTTTTTAATAGTTTCTTCACCTTGCAGTTCTGCATTGAACACACCCAGAGGCTTTGATTGCGCCTTACTGGAAAGTTGCCAGCGCGCCACCAGCTTTACCTTTTGGTTGCTTTCCAACTCAAATTGTTCAATATGGATTTGAACCCGATAGTCAGGCAATGATGCAGAACGGTTCAAAGGGGTCCCTATGTCAAGCGTTGACAATAAGGCAGAGAGGTTTCTTGACATAGTGCGCAAAAGGTTTTTGCGCAAATTCTCTCCCCATTGATGAGCTTCTGAAAACTCAAGCTGACTTTTACTGGTTCGGGTTGCAATATGAAAACGTTCCAGGTATTGGGGGATATGAAGACTGATAATTTCTATACTCAGGGACCTATCCGCTTTAAACTGTTCTTTCGGATATTTTATCGGATCAACAAGATAGTAACGAATTGGAGCTGTAGAGCTTACACCTGAACAGCCATATAACAAACAGGCTAAAAATACTGAAGCTATTATTTTAGATAAAGGGCTCCGCATATTATTCTCCTTTGGCGTTTCGGTCTTTGCCAAAAATCAGTTCTTGAGGATTGCGCTCCAACGTTTCAATCAATGAACGGATGGCTCGTGCCGTTTCTTCAAACTCCCGGGTTAATTCAATCAGGTTATATTGAATGGGCGAACTGGGCTCCATCATACTGCTGGTCTTATCCAGAGTTTTGCTTAAATTATCCAGTGCAAGATGTCCCGCATTGATGGCTTCCTGAATATTTGATTTGTCCACCTTGGCCATGATGCTCTTGAAGCTTTTCAATGATACCCGAATATCCTCTACAGCCTCAGTAATACCGGGTGACATGATCAGTTTATTTGCGTTGTCCGCTGTAACAATCGCACTGTCTATGGCTTTATTTGCGTTACTTAAGGTTTGTTTTGACTCAATCATTATTTCGTCCACATCTCTAAGTGTCTTCGAGGTGTCGGCAATCAGATTTGAATCATCCACCTTTTGAGTAATATTTTTGAAATTTTTCAATGCAATACGAATATCTTCTATAGCTTGGGTGATAGCGGGCGTTGTAATGAGCTTATTGGCATTATTGATGGCCTTGTCGGCGCTACTTAATGTCTGATCAATGCCGGTTAATGTATTGCTCGCGCTTTCTATAGCTTTTCCAGTACTGCTTATAATTTTGTCTGCACTGGTTACAGCCTTGTCAACATTGTTAATAACTTTGTCGGCACTACCAAGTGTTTTTGTAGCACTCGCAATCAAACCTGAATCATCCACTTTTTGGGTGATTTTCTTGAAATTTTCCAAAGCGATACGAACATTTTCTATAGCTTTTGGGATGCCAGGATCTTCAATCAGAGCGCCTGCACTATTAATAGCATCATCCGCAGTGTGCATGGTTTTATTGGCAGTTTTAATGGTATCAATCAATACCGCGGTGACTTCTTCAATATCGACCTTGTTTAGTTTAGCCAGCAATTCTTCAGCGGACTGGGTGATAGCTCCAAAGTTGGATGTTGGCAGTGTAGGCAATTCAGGGAATGGAGTTTTGCGGCCGCTTAGATTAACAGGTGTTCCGGGGTGCATATCCAATTCGATATACAACTGGCTTGTTAGCAGACTACCTGTTTGCAAACGTGCCCGGAGACCGCGTTCCACAAGTCTATTTAATGCTTGATGGGAAGGCACCTCACCTTGAACTCCCCGCTCAAGAATTCTTTGAGGTTCTATCTCAATCAACACTGGAATGAGAAAAGAAGTGCTGTCGCTATCAAACTCCAGCCTCACATCCAATACCGAACCAACCTTAATGCCCTTAAATTCTACCGGTGCACCCAGGTTCAATCCGCGAATGGAACTATCGAAAAACATGATGAACTTAACCTTCTTTGTGTAGGCATGTTTCTCGATGCTTTCATAACTTTCATGCAAGGTGAAAACCAGATTATCAACGTCGGTGGTTGCCTGCTCCAGCGTCTCCGGTGTTTCAAAAGCAATACCCCCGAACATCATGGATTGAATGGATTCGGTCTGTACCTTGAAACCGTCAGCCCCCATGGATACATTGATGCCGCTTACATTCCAGAAATTAGTATTCCCCCGAATCAACTGGTCAAATGGGTCTTTGATAAAGGTATGTACAAAGGTGCTCTTTCTATCGTTTCCAAGTTCATATCCCAAAACCTCACCCGCCAGCAATCCTTGATAATAAACTGGCGATCCCGTATCTATCGAACCAAGTTTTTGCGTAACCAATGTGATCTTTTTTCCCTGTTCATCAGACTTGACCACCGGTTGTTTTTCAAGCCCAACAAAATGCAATTGAGGAGCACCGGTACCTGGCTCAATTTCAATATAAGCTCCCGAAATCAGCGTGCCCAAACCAGACGCCCCTCGCAAACTAAGTTGTGGTTTAACCACCCAAAAACGTGTACTTCGGCGTAAAAATTTCTCTGATCCCTGGATAAAATCCACCGTAAGAATGGTGTGTGAAAAATCATCACTGAATTCAATTTTCTCTACAACACCTAAATCGACATTCTTGTATTTGACCTTGGTCTTGTCTACTTCAATGCCTTCCGCTGTCTTAAAACTGATAGTCGCACGCGGACCCTTTTCGGAAAGAGTCTTTACGATCAGCCAACCACCGACCAGGAGAGTGACCAGGGGAATAATCCAGACAATGGAGGGACCGGATTGCTTGCTGACTTTTGGGCTTGAAATATCCAATGGCTTTAATCTTTATTATTGTTTTCTTTTATCTGATCCCATATCAAACGTGGATCAAAACTATGTGCCGCAAACATGGTTATCACAACAACTCCTGCAAAAAAGATCGCTCCTATTCCAGGACGTATTGTTGACAAAGCATCCAAACTGACCAGTGATGACAAAAGTCCTACCAGAAAAATATCCACCATGGACCAGGCCCCAACAATCTCCGTGACACGATAAAGCATGGTGCGATCACGGGGACGCCAAATGGATTTTTTTTGAACACTGATCAATAAAAAACACAAAATGACGAGTTTTAAAACTGGCACAACAATACTGGCTATAAAAACAATCATGGCCAATCCCCACATTCCGGATTCAATTAAATGTAATACCCCGCTAAGGATTGTACTGGGTTCCCCTTGTCCAAAACGGATCACTGTCATTACCGGGTAAACATTGGCAGGAATCAACAAAACGAAAGCCGCGATCAGCAATGCCCAGGTGGCTTCTATACTGTTATTTTTTCTATGGTGTAAAGACGAGTGACAACGAATGCAATTCTGGTTTTTACCTATGTCTCGAGTCAAGTATCCGCAAGTGTGACAGTTCAAAATAGTATTTTCGGCAAGGTCTTCTTGAGATATCTCTGAAGAGTGCCCCGTTAAAGACCATAAATCATACGGATCAAAATTGGCCCGGGCGGCAGTATAAACCAAAAGTAACAGAGCTAGTGCTATCAGGCTTGGGCCTGTGTCCACATTCGCCAGATCCTGTAATTTAACAATGGCAATCAATACACCCAGCATGAACACACCGACCAGGCTCCAGGGAATAATACTGTTCACAAATCGGTACACCTGAGGCATGAAGGGAGCCACAGTTCCGAAGCGCGCCGGAATGAGTAAATAGAGCATACCGACAATCACAATAAAGGGGAAAAGAATGCTGGTTAGTATAATAAGAACGCCCAGTTCCCCCATGCCAAGTTTATACATAGCCCAACCACTGGAAAATAGAATGTTCTCAACAACACGTCCTCCTAATTCCAACGATAAAAAGGGAAACACATTGGCTATAATAAAAAGGATCAATGCCGTTAGATATAAAGCCAGACTTCGGTTTATGGAATCCGGAATATGGCGGTAAAGCAAATATCCACAATATTGACAGCTGGCTTTTGCGCCCGCCGGGATAACTTCGAAAAAGTGGAAGTGATCACATTCGTGACAAGCTATTATTTTCCCATTAGTGCTGCCTGCCATTGTTTTCTCCATTTCCAGAATTAATCCCAAAAACCTCTAAGTTTTCTGGAAGTCACAAAATTTCAATTCTTTAAATGATAGGAATTTTAGGAATGCTAGACAGAAACGCCCCTTAAGTCAACATAGTAATTGATGTTAAGGGAGTGAAAATTAGGGAACAAATATGTTTAACGCATAAGAAAATCAAAAAAATGTATCATTTACATAGGGAATAGGCACATTTACAGTAAAAATCGCTATTTTTGAAGGGTGTTTGGGGGATGGTTACCTAACCGGCAGCAAATAACAGTATTCTCAATCGTTCAATGCAACACTATAAATTTTGGATAAATGGATGGAGCGTTCTTTTAAGACCTTCGATATCTAGGCTTACCAGTAACGATAAGGCCAGTAGGGACCGTAAAAATAAGGCCTGTACCAGGGGCTCCAATAGGGAGCAGAATAAGAAGGGTTAATCGTTGTATCGTCTAACAAATGCAATTCTTCTACCTCAATAACCGGGAAATTATAGGGGTAATCACCCACTTTCCCCAGCTTTTTTCCTGTCACTTTACCAACACCTATTAGTTTTCTACCGGCTGAATAAATTTCCGGCTCAAGATAACCCTTATTAAAAAACAGGAATCGTCCACCTGAGTAATCTCCTCCCTCTAGATTGCCGTAGGAATCGATATTTTTATGCACGATTTCCAATTCTGTTCCATCTTTGATATTACGGGTAACAACGATCACCCCCCCAAACAATGCTTGTTTCCCTATAAATGAACTGGGGTCTTCAACCAAAGACTCAAAACTAATACCGGGATCAAGTCCTTCTCGTATTTTTTGGGAAACTGGATGGGCGCAACCTGCCAAGAAAACAGCAATGAGAAACTCTGAGAAATATAATTTATAATTGAAGCTCACAAACCACCGCCTCTCATATTCTATTCTCATAATAGAAAGTTGCTCTGATTTGTCCAGCCATACAATAGAATTGAGCAAATAAATCTATCAGCTTTCGCTCCTGTATTTAAGATTGAACAACCATAATTCATTCGTTACCATAATAATTAACAGGCGTCCGTTTTTATTCTTTCATTACCTCCTTTATTATGGCGGGAATGCATTTCAATTTCTAGAGCTTAACCGATTCCTCTTAGCTAGCATTCATGATGAAAATGACAGCTACCCTCATTACAAAATTGTTCCTTTCCTCAAATGCATATGTGGAAATCAACTGGGCAAAGAGATACTTTGAACAGGCAGTGGATCACCATCTCACCGGGAATAACGATGCATCAATCAAAGCATTTTAAAAAATCCCTGCGCCATAACAATAAAAACGCGACCACTCATTACTACCTAGCATAGCTTAAATGCTCATTCAGCCTTCACTTACAATTTATCGGCCATTTTCAGCCACCCATTAAGGGTTGAATTAGAAAGGATAATAACAGGCAGAATATCAATAACTTTAATCTGCGTATTTTATTTCGATTCTTTTAACTAGCTTTTGACATCAAACAGTGGGCGTACTATGATGATATCTATTGATAAATAAGGTAATCAGGAGACAAGATATGATTCGGGTTCGAGCGAGCCAGATTTTCACCCATTCCATGGAAGAAGTTGTTGCCGCAAAAAAGCAATTGGATAGCGGCACCCCCTTTGAAGAAGTCGTGACAAAATTCAGCACCTGTCCATCTAAAGAAAACGCTGGTGACCTGGGCTGGATGCCGGAAGGAAACCTGCAATCCATTATGGGTAAGACCGTTACTGAAGCAGACCTGGGAAATATTATTGGCCCCGTCCACTCTCAATATGGTTATCACATTTTAAAAATTTCTGAAATTGAAGTGGAAAAGATTGAAGGTCCGTTCAATGCAGAAGTTTCCATGGCAACCGCAAACCAGATTTTTCCGGATGTCCACACCGTACTTTTCAAAGAATTTCATATTGGAATGCCTGTGACACCTTACAAGACTGAAGACACCCTCGCTTCTGTATGCCAGGATCAAGGAAAAAATCTACAGGAAGTCATCAACTGCTTGAACAGAGAGTATTCTGAAAAAAATATCGCCATCATGACCTGCGAGGAACTGAAACAAAAAATAGATTCCGGCAACAAACCTACGATGCTGGATATTCGCGAAAGCTGGGAAAGAGACATAGCAAAAATAGAAGACTCGCACATTATCAATGCCGAAAACAATGAACATGTTCTGGGAACATTTGAAAAAGATCGCGAAATCGTTTTGATCGACTGGAAACAGGACAGAAGCCCAAGTTTCCAGAAATGGTTGAGCCAGAGAGGGTTCAAAAATATAAAATGCCTGGAAGGTGGAATCGATTTCTGGTCAGAAAAAATTGATACCCGACTTAACCGTTATGATATTGATGAGGATGATGGGTACCGCTACGAAGATATCCTCGAGGAAAATAATGAAGAACATGATGACCACGAAGGTCATGACCACTCCTGAAACGTTTTCGATAATCCTTTTCAGAAAACACCTTCATGCACCCTCTTCTCGAAATCGAAAACCTAAGCACTTATTTTCACACCGAAGAAAACGTCGTTAAATCTGTTCGCAATGTGGACCTTAGTATAAATAAAGGCGAAACTCTGGCACTGGTTGGTGAATCAGGTTGCGGGAAATCCGTCACCGCGCTGAGTGCCATGCGCCTCATTCCCACCCCGCCGGGCAAATTCGAATCGGGCCGTATTCTCTTTAATGGAGAAGATCTGTTGCAAACATCCGAAATGGAAATGCAAAAAATCCGCGGCAACGAAATCAGTATGATATTCCAGGAACCGATGACTTCTCTCAATCCGATATTTACTGTTGGAGATCAGATAATGGAAGCCATTCGGCTGCACCAGAACAAGACAGAGACCCAGGCCCGCGAGCTGGCACTGCATGTTCTGAAGCAGGTAGCCATCCCCTCTCCTGAAAAACGACTTGATCAGTATCCACATGAGTTGTCTGGTGGGATGAAACAACGTGTGATGATCGCCATGGCAATCGTCTGTCAACCTGCACTCCTTGTCGCAGATGAACCGACCACCGCTTTGGATGTCACCATTCAGGCACAAATTCTTGATCTGCTTGATCACTTGAGAAAAGAAACCCACATGTCAATACTGCTCATAACCCATAATCTGGGTATCGTGGCTCAATATGCTGACCGTGTAGCCGTGATGTATTCCGGGAAAGTGGTGGAACTGGCTCCTGTTGAAGAACTGTTTTCCTCACCGGCGCATCCCTACACCCGTGGACTACTTAATTCTTTACCAAAAGATGGGGCCAGACTGGAGACAATACCTGGGTCCGTTCCCCATCCTGCTTTTCTGCCCGAGGGTTGTGCATTTTATCCCAGGTGCACTGAAAAACTTGATCGATGCATGAAAGATGTTCCTCAGCTGGCATCTTTTGAAGAAAAGAATTCGCACCAGACTGCCTGCTGGTTATATGAAACCACACCCACCGCATGAAGAAATTATTATCCGTCCAGTCTCTAAAAAAACACTTTCCTGTATATGGCGGACTTCTATCAAGAGAAGTTGGGCAGGTGAAAGCTGTAGACGATGTTTCCTTTGATATCCATGAAGGTGAGATTTTAGGGCTGGTAGGCGAATCAGGTTGTGGCAAGACGACTGTAGGGCGCTTGAGCCTGCATCTCATGCAACCCACATCCGGCAAAATATTTTTTCAAGATACTGATATCTTTAAACTGGATAGAAAGGCATTGGCAAAGATACGCCCCAAAATGCAAATCATTTTTCAGGATCCATACAGCTCTTTGAATCCACGATTTACCGTTGAGCAGATCATTGGGGAGGCGCTATCAGTTCACCTAAACATCAAAGGCAAAGAATTGCGTTCTAATGTGGAATCACTGATGGAGAAAGTGGGGCTTTCAACTATGTATCTACAACGGTACCCACACGAATTTTCAGGAGGACAACGGCAACGCATAGGTATTGCCAGGGCATTGGCTCTTGCTCCACGCTACATCGTTTGTGATGAACCCGTTTCCGCGTTGGATGTATCGATCCAGGCTCAAATCATCAATTTATTGCAAACACTGCAACAGGAAGAAAACCTTTCAATGCTTTTTATTTCCCACGACCTCAACGTCGTCAAGCACTTGTCGCAAAGAACAGCCGTTATGTATCTGGGTAAGATTGTGGAAATAGCCAACACCGAACAAATAGCCAACAATTCGGCTCACCCCTACACACAGGCATTGCTTGCTTCCAAACCATCGCTCGACCCCAAGTCTCGAAACCGCCCTATACCTTTACCGGGAGATGTCCCTTCACCACTCAATCCCCCTTCAGGATGCCATTTTCATCCTCGCTGCCCAAAAGTAATGGATCGGTGTAAAAACGAAGTACCCCAACAAATTGAATTGGAAGAAGGCCATCAAGTTCACTGCCATCTCTACGATGAATAACGGTCTAATCAGGACATCAAACTATTTAGTCTCAATGGACAAACTCAGTAAAACTCATAATCTACTGGCGAAAACAAGCATCTCACCAAAAAGCCTTAGACTTGTTAATTAGACCTGAAAAAAACCAATAAATTTTTGAGTTTAAACTAATTATAGCCACGCAACCAACCGTTACGAACAAAAATGCATAGAAAACAGTTGGAAACCCGGATTTTATGCCATTTTGATGCGGATCGGGCAAATATTGTGTCAGGTCAAACGAGGCTAACTAACGGAGAATATTGCAGAAAAAAGGGTAAAGTGGTAAATTTATGTGTATTAGCTAAGAGTTGATTGTGCAGCTACCCTTCTTTGGTCGATTGTAATTTCAGATGGGGCTGTCAGTTCAGAGCTTCCCTCCATGTTCCACATTTTTTCTTTTGCCGCAAGCATATTTTCAGTAAAAGTTTGCATCGGTGTTCTTCCCTGACACCGTTTTCACTGATGAGTACGTTGATTATTATACCGATCCAACCAGACATCCACATCTTTTGTATTTCATCAACGGTTAAATAAATCTTCTTTCTCAGGGCAATACTATAAAACTCATTAAGAATTGTTTTATTGAACCGTTCACAGATTCCATTGGTCTGCGGATGTCTAGCTTTGGTTTTAGTATGGTCAATGTTATTTCAAGCCAAGAGTAGCTGATAGTCATGTGTATCAGGTTACTCGAACTTTTGGATAGTGCCGAGGTCAAGGAAAGCATTCAAAATTTGACAGGCATGAAGTCTAACGATATATTGAATTATATTACAGAGGTTGCTGAAGAGACAGAACTTGATGTTGATACCAGCGAAGCGCAAGTTGTAGTTCGAGTTCCTAGAGCAAGCCTTTTTAAGCCGGGAGAGGCAGATTTACAGTTATCAGCGAGACCTGTGTTAGACGAAGTTATCCGAGTTGTCAATAAATACCCGGACTACAAGATCCACATACAGGGCCATACTGATGACGAGCCCATTTCCACAGAAAGGTTTCCCACTAACTGGGAACTTTCAGCCGCCCGGGCTACAGCAGTTTTGAGATATTTTTATGATAAAGGTGCAGAGCCTGAACGCATGACTGCAACGGGCTATGCGGATACATTTCCTTTGGCAACGAATGATACTGCGCCAGGAAGAGCTAAAAACAGGAGGGTAGAATTTGTTCTGGAAAAAGAAAAGTAAAGATACCGGGAAAAAATTGTTCAAAAACCCTACTGAAACCAGAGGGGCTTTTAGGGTTTACCCCTCAAAAGAGAACCCTATCCTCATCAGTGTAGGTGAAACTCAACTTAAAGCCGTTGATATCAGTGCCGGTGGAATTTCATTTGATAATAAAAAGTTCAAATTGGGAGCAACATATCCTCTTGAACTCACTTTACCAAAAGGAAATGGAACTTTTAGTGTAAAAACCGAAATTCTCAAAATAGACGACAAGAATGTCTGTCGCTGTAAAATAGTTGGTCTTAGTGCCGATCAGGAAGATCAAGTGCATTCTTACATCCTGGCTCGTCAAAAAGAGGAAATAGCCCAAAAAAAAGGCATTAATTAAGGACCACAACCTTAATTAATGCCGCACCTCTTTTAGTATGAGTGAAACTAATCCCACCCCACCCTCTCCACGCGAAAGCTGGCAATTGAAAGACATGGAAATGATCAGCCATGTCGAAGTGTTTCTAAACAAGCCCGCGATACTAAAAAAAGTTGAAAATCGTTTAACAAACCTTAAAGACGCTATGGCCATTGAGCTACTTTCCTGCGCACATCAATTACCATCAGGCACTGACATAGAAAAGGGTCAGATTGCCAGGGGTGAAAACCACAACGGATTTCCCTTTTTATCTCTGGATATCCCACAAAATTTTTCAAAAACTGAAATGTATACTTTTAGAACTCTGTTCTGGTGGGGCCATTATCTGGGGTTTTCCATGATATTAAAAGGTGACAAACTCAATACATATTTTCAGCGCCTAAAAGACAATTGTATGGAACCACCTTTTCTAGATATATACCTTTCTATCGCCCGCAACCCCTGGGAGTGGCGCATGGACAAAAAGTTTTTCATTCCTGTCAGTGAACACCCTGCATGGGTTGAACAATCGGCTAAACAGGACTATATGAAAATTATGCGAATACATCCTATCGCGGACGATTCATTTAGAGAATTAGACTGGACTCAGGCAGGAATTAAATTCTGGAAAGATGTGTCACCTGTTTGCCTGGGGTAACCTTCTCTCATTATAATTTTTTGTATTATTCATTTTGAACATACACCAGAGGATGCTTCCAAAGGATTTTGTTTTCTGGAATCAACCTCAATTTCCCAGAGCCAGTAAAATCTTTAAACATTATTACTTTGTGCAAAGATGGGGCAATTGGTGAAACACTACTACCTGGGACATGCATAGGGGTTGGTACCATAAACACTTTTCGCTCACGACTTGCGTTTTTTGATTCAGTTTCTTTTTTTATCAATTTACCTAAAAAAGGCAACTCGCCTTTAACTCTTACAGCATAGATATTTTCTAACCCTTCCTCCTCCGATTTGGAAAAAACCGCGATGCAGTCTTGCGTCAAAACAGAATTGTCCAAAATACCTTGAATTTTAAACCCATAACATGAATCTGGCAGTTTCATTGGCGGGCATATTCTGGTATAACTATCAGAAAGAAAAAAAAACTCTTCTGTCTCACTGTCGGGCTCCTTCCTTTCCCGACCGGAGGAAAATGAGACCAGAGGAATTATAATCTCGGAATCGTTCTTCATAGCTTTATTCTATAGGATCCTGCGCCTTTTAGGCCCTTCTGAATTTTTCCCAGATAATCCTGATTAAAATAACAGATATTTTTTAACTTTAACTCCTGGAACATGCTTTTGAACATTTTCCAAGTGCTGACTATTTTCTGCAAAACTGAGCTCGTGATGAAAGTCACTTCAGAATAACCACATTAAAAATTTTTAATACTTATGAATGCATCTAACTATCAAGAAGCGTTGGACTACCTTTACAGTCTTACAAAAAGTGGTATTAAACTCGGACTTAATAATACATCCAGACTTCTTAAGCATTTTGATAATCCTCAATTAAATATTCCCACCATCCATATTGCTGGCACCAATGGTAAAGGGTCTACTGCGGCAATTACAGAATCTATTTTAAGAGCATCTGGACTCAAGGTCGGACTTTATACATCCCCTCATATTCTGGATTTTCGCGAACGCATTCAAATTGATCGAAGCATGATTGAAAAACAACAAATCACAGAGTTGATCTATAGAGTCAAATCTGCTGTTGAAAAATTGAAAACCCCGGTCACATTTTTTGAGTTTGGAACAGTTTTAGCCTTTCTTTATTTTCACGAACAAAATACCGATATGAATGTTATCGAAGTCGGGCTCGGGGGTCGACTTGATGCCACCAATCTTTGCAAAGCCGAAATATCCATTATCACCTCCATTTCAAGGGACCATACTCAGTTCCTTGGAGAAGATCTGGAGCAAATCACCTTTGAAAAGGCTTCAATTATAAAGGAAAGCGGTACAGTTTTTGCTGATATTGATAATGATGAACTATTTCAAATTGTCAATGAATTGGCCCTTAAGAACTCAGCAGAGTTATATCGGCTGGGAGTGGACTTTCAGGTAACACCTGAAGCAAAAGAAAATGAAATAAGCAGCTTCAGTTACAAATGGGGCACTCAAGTACTAAACGACCTGCATATTCCTCTAAAGGGCCATTTTCAAAGGAATAATGCGGGATTGGCTGTGTCAGCCTGTTTGGCTTTAAGAGAGCGCGGTTTCAATATTGAAGATAGGCATCTGAAAGACGGAGTGGAAAAAGTTTCCTGGGAAGGCAGGCTGGAAACGGCTTTTTCACACCCGAAAGTGGTCCTGGATTGCGCTCACAATGAAGCAAGCGTCAGAAGTCTGACGATGGAATTGCTTGAAAACTTCAAGTTTTCAAGATGTTTCATAGTCTTGGGACTGATGCGGGACAAAAAAATTGATGAAATTATCAATATTTTATGTCCCCTGGGAGATGAGTTTTTTTTGGTCTCGGTCAACCCTTCTCGAGAGGAAGCGCCTGAAAAACTGGCTGAAAGACTGAAATCATATAACAAACCGTCTCAATGCTTCGAAGACGTTTTTGAAGCAATGCGAGCGATTAAAAGAATCGCTAACAAGGATGATTTGATTTGTATCACAGGCTCCATATTTTTGATTGCGGAAGCCAAAAAATGTTTTAAATATGAAAATACTTTTTTTAATTCTGGGAATACTCTTCACTCAAACGAGTGAATCTTTTTCCTATGTAAATAATATATCAAACATTCGGTTACCAGATCCTCCTCAGGAAAAGGTTAGAAAATTCCCTGAATCAGATAAAGCATCACTTGAACCTGACTCCTCTAATATTGAATGGATGTGGGGAAGCAGGATATTACTATCCCCATCTGAACAGCTGTATTTGGAAGCTGAAGAAGATGAAGCGATGACCGATTGGTTGTGGGGAAATGCAAAACAGTTGGAACCCAATGAAAATTTGGAAATGCCTCGCCAACTGACCTACCCCAATTGGGTCCAGAATGTCGATAGCCCTATAAAGCCTTTATCAAAGAAGAAAAGTCAACCTGAAGGTGGAGTGTTTCTCACCGCAGATCACATGACACATGACAATAACCGGAACTTAATCTGGGCATGGGGAAATGTGATCATTGACATGGAAGACAGGGTTATTAAAGCCGACAAAGTTAAAGTAAATAACAATACCGGCAATGGTCAGGCAGTGGGTCATGTCAGAATCATCCGTAACGATGGAACCCGTCTCAAAGCCAAGAGAACCCGTTTTAATATCGATAACCAACAAGGCCGTATCTTTGAAACTCGAGGCCGAGTTGGCAAGCAGTTTTATATAAAGGGAAAAGAAATCACACGATATTCAAACACGCATTTTACAGCTCAAAAAGGACACTTGACAACCTGCGAAGGAGCGCTGCCAGATTGGCTTTTTGAAGCAGAATCCATGGACATTGTAATGGGCGATAGGGTATTTTTTAAAAATGGTATCTTTAAAATAAAAAACTTCCCTATTCTATATTTTCCAATAGGATATCTCCCTATCGACCAAGAACGAAAAAGTGGATTTCTAGTCCCTTCATGGGGTACCGGCGGCAATGAGGGAGTGGTCGTTAACAATGCTTATTATTGGGCTATCGACAAACACTCTGATGCAACATTCGGTCTGGACTATTCACAAAACCGTGGTATTAAACCAGTACTAGAGTACAGATACACACCAAGTCTCACCACTGCTGGAACAGTCAATGCTTCATTTATTGATGACAAGTTAACCGGCTCGACATTTTGGCAAGTACAAGCCGAGCACAGACAAAAGCTCCCGTTTGATTTCAATTTTAATGGAGTTCTTGATCTGAGAAGTCAGGAATTTAATAGAAACTTTACTGATAACTCCAGCATTAGATCAGTACGCAATACAGATTCCTACGCAAATATCACAAAAACCTGGGAAGGTAGCTCTCTGGATGTTTTGACCCGGTATCGCGACAGCTCTCAAGCAGGCAGTGACCAAACCTTTGCTCAACTCCCACAAATAACATACAAAACCCAAAGGCAGCCTGTTAAGAAACTCATGAGATCATTTTTTAATAATGATTCATGTGATACCAAACTAAATGAGAATAATAAAGTTAAGAAACAAATTAATGATATTTCACAAACTCAACAGTCTGATCAGCAAAAAGACACCTGCCGTAAAAATAACTCTGTCAAACGGGGTACAGAGCTTTTATTCAATCAGGACTCCAGCTTCGCATCCTTTCTAACAGACCTGAATTCGGACCCAGATATAGATGACAATTATTCAGTTCAACGATTCGACTTTCATCCTCAATTCACTTATCCAATGAGAATTGCTCCCTGGTTAAGCTTCACCCCTACCCTGGGGTTTAGAGAAACCATTTACAGTAGAGGATTAGACACAACGAATAACAATGAACGTCTTGACTTTTTCACCCGAGAATCTTTCGATATAAACGCTAGCATTGAAGGACCAAGGTTTGAAAAAGTTTTTGAATTTAAAAATAAGAACGTCCCTAAAGTTAAACATCTTTTAGAGCCTCGCATAACTTATAATTTTATTCCCGATATAGATGAAAATGATCGTGAAAAAATCAGGGTGTTCGATGGTAATGATACAATCAATAGACAAAGTACTATCACTTACTCTCTAACTCAAAGGCTGTTACAAAAAGAACGCGACAAGGAAGGAAATTATAATACCAGAGAGTCCGTTCGCTTTGACATCAGTCAGACGCTTGATCTAATAGAAGCAACCGGTGGAGAAGATTCTGAAAATAAACGCCCGTTCACAGACTTGCGTTTTGACATGGACAGCAGAGTACACGATAATCTGGAATTTAATTTTGACTCCACGTTTAATATCTACGATAAAACTCTACAAACATTCAATGCAGAGGTGGGGCTGAAACCTGTGGACTCGCTGTATTTATATCTTCAGAGGAGATTTACCAAAGACCAGACAACTTTTTACGTTGGAACAATAGACTGGAGCTTTGCTAAAGGCTGGAGAATGCAGGGTTCAGCCCGTTTTGATGCGAGAGCGGGAGTTTCTCGGGAAAATAATTTCAACTTGTTGTACGATGACCCATGTAAATGTTGGGGTATCCAATTTGGTTTTATAGACAGAGTTAACTTGGTACAAACTGTTGATAGCGAGAGGGAAACTAAATTTTTGTTTGGTTTTACTTTGAGAGGGCTTGGATCTTTAATGATAAGAGGTGCCAATGAAAAGTTAATCCACCGGGAATTTCAATCTATAAGATGACAATTGCAGAAAAAATTGCACATATAGCGTTGGAAGCTGGAGCTATCCAAATCAATGCCCAGAAACCATTTACCTGGGCTTCCGGCTATAAAATGCCAATTTATAATGATAATCGCCTGCTTTTAGGGAATGCAGATCATCGCTCTTTAATAGCCAATGGTTTTCAAGATCTATTAAAAAATTATGTTGAGGGCATAGATGTCATAGCTGGAACGGCAACTGCCGGTATTCCTCATGCAACCACTCTGGCTGACATGCTTCAACTTCCATTGATCTATGTGAGATCGAAGGAAAAATCTCATGGCATGGGTAATAAAATTGAAGGTATTCTGAATAAAAACCAGAGGGTGTTGGTCATCGAGGACCTTGTTTCAACAGGTGGAAGTGCAATCAACGCTGTGACGGCCATACGAGAAGCCGGTGGCATTGTTGAGCACTGTTTCAGTATTTTCAGTTATGGTTTTCCCGAAGCAATAGAAAAATTCAACAATATCTCTTGCCAACTCCATTCAATACTGGTTTTTTCTAAACTACTGCAAGTAGCTCAATCTAAAGCAGATATCTCTCAAAGTGACATTGAAATACTGCTTTCCTGGCAAAAAAATCCTTTTGCATGGGGAAAGAAGGATTTTTGAGGTTTAGCATAGGGTTTTATATTGAAAAACACCCTCTCTCGCATGCAATTCCTGACATGAATATTATTGACAATACCCCCTCATTAATAATAGTATGGCCGTTTCTAAGTCGGGCTTGCCCAAGTAGAAAAAGTAGATTGCTTGTTTAAAAGCCCATGTTTCTTATCGTTTAGGTTAATCCGGATTCCCTGCTAAGGGATACAGGTTTTAATTTGCAAAATATTCATTGGAGATTTGTTTAGATGCCCAAACTAGATTTAGGTCCTATTGGTTTACTTCCCGCTTCTGCTGCAGCACAAGGAATTTTTCAGCCCGAGAAAGATTCAGGGTTTGATTTGGTCGAAGGGGAACATGTTCCTACTGATGATGCCATTACTAAAGCTGCGCATGAAATATTAACAAGACGCAACCCAACTTTGTTTCCGGGACCAATGATTGTTTGGGGATGGACCGAAGAGACGGACCGTAAAGCAGAACTGGCGATGGACCTGGTTAAAGAGGTTCCCGGCATGAACGTAATCACAATGCCCGATTATCGACCTATATATCCAAAGATTGATCCCGAAACAGTAATCAATCCTTGCCACCCTAATTTAACGATCCAGCATAATAAGATTGAAAGCTGTATCCTGATCGGAATTCACTGTCACTTTGCTAACATAACTTTAAAAATGATCCGCGCTAATACAAATTGTTACACAATGGCGTTTTGTGCTTACGATGGTCATGAAGATGCCCTTCTCTCCTTAAGGGATTTAGATGGATCCAAGCTG
>WAHY01000014.1:37052-45158 GCA_009873635.1 Nitrospinota bacterium | reverse complement strand
GAAAAGGGTGACTGAAGCAGTCCGTAAAGCTAAAAAAGATGGTGTTGAGCCTTGGGCCTACACAAAAGAAGGGAAAGAAGAACTAGAAGAAATAGCCGCACGAAAAAAGGCTGAAGCGGCACCCGCCAAGGAAGATACCGTTTTATTTATGGGAGAATTAGAGCAAGGACTCGATGAACACGCAGAATAATTATTGCATTTATTCGATCAACAGATTTAAAAGCCCGCTTGTGCTAAGCGGGCTTTTTTTGTTTAACTTCCTTGACCTGCCCCTGTTAGTTGTACCACTGTTTAAGTTAGTATTTCCACCTTTGGCTTAATCGTTTCCGGTGCTGGAGGTTGATAGTTCAGTGAACTATGCGGTCTAAACTGATTGTATTCTTTCCTCCAGTAAAGTTGTAAAGATTTCTCCATTCAATAGCTCATCTCGGAGTTTTCCATTAAATGACTCATTGTATCCATTTTCCCAAGGAGAACCTGGTTCAATGAATAACGTTTGAACTCCTAATCGTTCCAGCCAGCTTCTGACTGCTTTTGCTGTAAATTCAGGACCATTATCAGAGCGAATGAAGCCTGGAAGCCCCCTATAGATAAAAAGATACCCAATTTGCTCTAATACATCTTGAGAATTTAACTTTCTTGCAACCTTGAGAGCCAGACACTCCCTTGTATGCTCATCAATCAACGTTAAAATCCGTAAAGGTCGTCCATCCTCCGTTCTCGTTGCTACAAAATCATAACTCCATACATGATCCTTAAACTGAGGCCTTAGTCTGATACACGACAAATCCTTCTCTCAGAAACATCGAAGTGTTTCATTGCATGAAGCACAGCTCGACGCTTCTTTGTCGGGCTTAATACTTTCCCTCAGCTACTTCCTTTAGAATCGCTTTGTCCAGAGACAAATCAGCTACCAGCTTTCTCAGTCGAGCATTTTCTTTCTCAACTTCCTTCAACCGTTTAGCTTGGTCAACACTCAAACTACCGTACTCTTTCCGCCAACGGTAATAAGTTTGCTCCGTTACTCCTATCTTTTTGCACACTTGACCAATCTTACTTCCTTTAGCCTGTAATACCTCTGCTTCTCGCAAATAACCAATAATCTGTTCAGATGAATATCTTTTCCTGGCCACCTTACCCCCCCTAATCTAAAGGTTTTTGACCCAAATCCTAACATAGGCTTTGGATCAGTTTATTGGGGGCAGGCCATACCCATCACTCACCTCTAAAACAGCATAACTTCTTTAATTAAATAAGTTTATGGCTATTTGACATAAATATCACTCAAAAAATAAATTAAATAAAAACCCCTGTACGCGGCTTGACATTATCTCTTGTCAATCTTATTTAAATATCAGCATTGCAAATAGATAACACCCATTTACGAAAATCAGTAAATTTAAAAAATAATTTTTAAAAATTTAGGAAAGGATCAAATCTCATGGGAAAAATCGTAGGAATAGATTTGGGAACCACAAACTCAGTGGTTGCCGTTATGGAAGGTAGCGAGCCTAAAGTCATTCTTAATGAGGAAGGAAGTCGAACGACTCCTTCCGTTGTCGCCTTTACCAAAGAAGGTGAAATATTGGTAGGTCAGGTGGCTAAAAGACAGGCCATCGCTAACCCAGAAAATACGATTTTCTCCATCAAACGCTTTATGGGTAGATCGCTAAATGAAGTGGCAGAAGAAATGAAAATGGTTCCTTATGAAGTTATCCAAGGATCCAAAAATGAGGTGCGGATTAAAGCCGGAGATAAATCTTACACTCCTCCTGAAATATCGGCCATGATTCTGCAAAAACTAAAAAAGTCTGCTGAAGCTTATCTTGGCCAACCCGTTACAGAAGCTGTGATCACTGTCCCAGCTTATTTTAACGACGCCCAGCGCCAGGCAACCAAAGATGCAGGTAAGATTGCCGGAATGGAGGTGAAACGTATCATCAATGAGCCTACAGCTTCTGCACTGGCATATGGACTGGACAAGAAAAAAGACCACACCATAGGAGTCTATGACTTTGGTGGTGGTACGTTTGACATTTCGATCCTTGAAGTCGGCGACAATGTCGTTGAAGTTAAAGCCACAAACGGTGATACTCATCTTGGTGGTGATAATCTTGATCAGCGGGTTATCGACTGGCTGGTAGATGAATTTAAAAAAGAGCAAGGTATTGATCTTTCAAAAGACAATATGGCCCTCCAGAGGCTCAAGGAAGCCGCTGAAAAAGCCAAGATAGAGCTTTCAACCACCAATGAGACCGATATCAACCTTCCTTTTATCACTGCTGATGCGGGGGGTCCAAAACATTTGAACCTCAAAATTTCTCGAGCAAAATTTGAAGCAATGATTGATGATCTGCTGGACAAATCAAAAACTCCTTGTCTTCAGGCATTGAAGGATGCTGGTCTCAAGGCCGACCAGATTCATGAAGCAATTCTGGTTGGTGGTTCCACACGAGTCCCTAAAGCTCAAGAGCTGGTGAAGGACCTTTTTGGTAAAGAGCCTCATCGTGGTGTAAACCCTGATGAAGTGGTTGCGCTTGGTGCTGCTGTTCAGGCAGGCGTACTTTCCGGTGACGTGAAAGACATTCTTCTTCTTGATGTCACTCCGCTTTCTCTCGGAATCGAAACCCTGGGAGGAGTCACCACTAAACTTATTGAGCGCAATACCACCATTCCCACCCGCAAAGCGGAAACGTTTTCAACAGCAGCAGACAACCAGCCTTCTGTTGAGATCAATGTGCTACAGGGTGAACGTGAGATGGCAAAGGATAACCGCTCCCTTGGAAAGTTCCATCTGGATGGAATTCCACCAGCACCCAGAGGTGTCCCCCAGGTTGAAGTGACCTTTGATATTGATGCCAACGGTATTTTGCACGTTGGCGCTAAGGATAAGGGAACCGGAAAAGAACAAAAAATCACCATCACTGATTCAACCGGTTTGAATGAGGACGAAATCGAGCAAATGGTTAAAGACGCTGAAGCAAACGCTGAAGCAGATCAAGAAAGAAGGGAAAGCATTGATGTAAAAAATCAGCTCGACTCTGTAATCTACAATGTGGAAAAAACCCTGAAAGAAAATAAAGAAAAGCTTAAAGAGGAAGACGTAAAAGAAGCTGAAGAAACCATTGAGGAAGCCAAAAAGCATCTTGAAGGCGACATGGCTGTTATGAAAGAACAAATCGAAAAAGTCAATCAGGTTGCACATAAACTGGCTCAAACTATGTATACCCAATCTCAAGATGCAGGTGGAGAAACGCCTCCTGAGGGCGATTCAAGCACCGGCTCTGACACCAAATCGGACGATGATGTTGTCGATGCCGAATTTGAAGATATTGGAAAAAAATAAAAAGACTAATTACGTGCCTCCGGGTTCTTCGGAGGCACGATTTCATTCCCAATAAACCTGAAAAACCCCTATGGCAAAAAAAAAATCAAAAGCATCTGCTAAATCTAACGAAGAACCCGTCATTAACATTGTTGATAGAAGGTCTGCCCTGCTTGAAGATGATGCTGTGGACGATGCCGAGGCTAACATTGAAGATCGACTGCCCACATATGTAGAAAAACTCAAGCAGGAGGCTGAAGAAAAGGACAAACGTCTGCGTGAATACATAGCTGCTTATAAAGAGAAATCAGGTGAAAACGATGATTTCAGAAAACGCCTCGAAAAAGATAATGACATTCGCCTGGATCAGTTCAAGGCGAATTTGTTTTCCCGGTTGACTCCAATTCTAGACAATTTAAATAGAGCTATTCAAAACACCCATTCAAGTAAGGATCTGGAAGCCCTCCAGAAAGGTGTGGAACTGGTAGCCAAGCAGTATGCCCGGGAACTGAAAAATAACGGGGTGGAACAAATCAATACCCAGAACAGAAAGTTTGACCCGAATACGGACGAAGTGCTCATGACAGAGGACACTACTGATCCTGAAAAGGATAATATGATTGTTGAAGAACTCGAACCGGGTTATATTTTCAAGGAAAAACTGATCAAGGCTGCCAAAGTAAAAGTGGCCCATTTAGTAAAATAAGGTGCTTTCCTCCCATAGGGCAGGTGGTATAAAAAGAATTAATTCTCTCTGGAAATAAATCGACTTATGACCCAACGTGACTATTATGAAGTGCTCGGTGTTTCTCAAAATGCGAATGAAAGCGAACTGAAAAAAGCCTACAGGCAAAAAGCTCTCCAATACCACCCAGATAAAAACCCTGGCGATAAAGAGGCCGAAGACAAATTCAAAGAAGCATCCGAAGCTTATGATGTTTTAAAGGATCCTGAAAAAAGGCAAATCTACGACCAGTTTGGGCACGAAGGCCTTAAAGGGCGCGGATTTGGTGGATTCAGTGGTTTTGACGATATCTTCTCTCAGTTTGGGGACATATTTGGTGATTTCTTTGGTGGAGGTGGAAGGCAACAGAGAACAGGGTCAGATTTACGACTCGATATTTCCATCACTTTTGAAGAAGCAATATTTGGCATAGAAAAAGAAGTCGAAGTCAGCAAACATAATCCCTGTGGAACCTGTAGAGGTTCTGGAGCAAAACCCGGCCACAGTCCCCAAACCTGCGGAACCTGCAGAGGAACGGGTCAGGTGATCCGTGCTCAGGGATTTTTTAGTGTCCAGTCCACTTGTCCTGACTGCCGGGGAGCCGGCCAAACAATCACCCATCCCTGCCAGGAATGCCATGGAGACGGGCGGGTTCTTAAAAATAAAAAATTATCCATCAATATCCCAGCAGGTGTAGATGATGGTTCACGGCTCAGACTAAAAGGTGAAGGGGAACCCGGACCTCAGGGCCTACCACCTGGAGACCTCTATGTCATCATGCATGTTGCAGCACATGACTCTTTTCACCGGGAAGGACACGATATCCATTGCCGCCTCAAGCTGACATTTTCTCAAGCGGCTTTGGGCGCTGAAATCCAGGTTCCTCTTGTCGATAAAGGAAAAACACAGGTTATATCTGTTCCAGCCGGAGCGCAAACCAATGAAACTTATCGCATTCCCGGAGCCGGAGTGCCTCAATTGAGGGGACATGGCAGGGGCGATCAAGTCATTCACTTCATTGTAGAAACCCCCAGAAACTTGAACAAAAGACAAAAGGAACTCTTCAAAGAATTATCAGAAATAGATGGTAACCCGATTAAAGAAACATTAAAGGGATTTTTCCAGAAGTTACGAATGTAAAATATACACCTCTTTAATTCAATAGAGGTTTAAAAACTTTATCTCCCTTATTAGAATCCTTGTTAATTAAATATATATCCACTTCGTTAGTTCCCTTCTTAAATGCTATTTCTGGTAACAACGACAGGATATTATCGCTATCCTCAATATTGATGACAGGAGATACGGCCCGAAATATATTATTCACGGCAATTAAAAATGCCCAATTATCTTTATCATCAATTCCAACTAATTTACCCTTAACGATTGCAGGTAAAACACCCGGCCTTGTCTCAACCTGAGAACCCGAATCCAGATGCACTTTAATACTTTCCATTGGCTGAACCTTGAAATCTGCCACAGGTCTATCCATGAAAGAATGTGCATCTTCATCATGCAGTCGAAATCTGTCCCAGCCTTCAAACTTGCCAAATAAATCCCGTTTTCTTTTTACTCCATCAAGCAAAGACTCCCTTAAATCGTTTGGAACCGGAAAGGGTCTAATCATAGAATCATGAATAATTCTTTCACGTGTCCCGGAAGAATTATTCAACAGTGATTTTCCTTCCAATTCCCATGGTATTTCTACTCCCAGAACATCTGCCAAAGTAGGCAGAACATCCAATAAGGTAGCTGGCAAATCACTCACTCTCCCCTCCTTCTGTCCTGGAAGTTTAATAAAAAGAGGTATAGATGCGATATCGCCCAATGAATTAACATCTATCTCCCGGCGAAACGTTCCAGCTTTAATAGACACACCATGGTCTGCAGCCAAAATGAACAATGATGGTTCTAAAAGATTTTTCTCTTCAAGACGGTCCAATAACTTTCCTATCAAATGGTCTGTATACCCCAGCTGATTGATAAGTTTCTGGTTTTGAAAAGAAATTAAATTTATATTTTTAGACCACATTCCTCCTTTTGGTAGATCTTCATTCATACCTATGTTGTCAAATTCTCCAACAAGGTCATACTTTTTTCCAGAAGTTAAAAATCTATAAGGATTGTGGGGATAGAGTATATGCAGGAAATAAAATTTCTTTCCAGCAGCAGAGTTAAGGCTTTCCAAAAAGTTTTCAAAAATATCTTCCCTCCCATCAATCTGACGCTGTTTGAACTCAGGAGCAAGAAAAGGAATCACAAAATCTTTTCTAACTAAACTCACTTTCTCACTGGCAATTGAATTTTTCCTTCCCCAAAAGTTCTTATAGCCCTGGGATACATCTGGAATATTAAAGCTTTTTGGCTGAGGAAGAATCCGGTTAAGATAAATAGCAGCCACATCTTTCCAGAATATTTCACCACTAGTCACCTCATCAGGTTCTTGTTGACTTAAGCAAATAGTAGGTGGACATAGTCTGACCGCTGATTCGTGGGCCATAACCTTATAATCGTTCCCTAACAAGGTAAACAGGTTATTTGGAAAATATTTGTATGTCCCAAAGCGGGAATTATCCTGCCACACTCCTGTAAGAACACTCCTTATTGAAGGCCCTGTAAATGCATAGTTTGTAGATGCATTTCGATACCAGTTTGATATTTTCGAAAGTCTGTCGAAGTTTGGAAAAGCATGCATATCAATGTTCAGATCTTCATCCAAAATTGGAGCAAGGGGAAATTCATCGAACAAAATAAAAACTACAGGGGTGTCCGAAGGAATTGAAACTTTGGGATAGTCTGCTTCTGTATATTCAGGAACTGCAAGAACAAATATTTTAGGCTCAAATAAAAATAATACCGGGAAAACTAGAATTGCCGGAGAAAAATAGTTTAAAAAATATTTTGGAGCCGTAAACTTCCCATAAATAAAAGAAAAAACCAGGCCTATCAATAACGCCCCTGAAATTGACCCCAAAACACTTTCATCCGCAATAATTTTCACGAACGGAAGAAGAATTATGATCGCAAGAGGAGACATAAAGATTCCTTCTGATAAAACTTTATTTTTAGCAAAAGGATATAATATAAAAGACACGAGTGACGCTATAACAAATGGAAATACAAAAGAAATCATTCCTATCATCAGGAATATATCGACAGGCTCCGAATTATGAGCCAAAAAGAAATTGGGCTCGTTGGAAAGAACACCATATAATGGGGACAGTGCCAGCCCGGCAAGGACAAAAATATGAAAAAATATTTTTGGAAAGTTATTCATAGCATATACAACCCTTATGGCAATTCTGAACCATTTTATGATTATCCGCCAGCTTCAACAAGCCGTATTTCCGCTGTTAAAACCATGAAATACTTTTTCTTTTTCCTGACTTTTTTCTTTATTTTTGTAGAACCCGCTTATTGTTATCTCGACCCCGGAGCAGGCAGTATGTTAGCCCAGTTAATCATGGGTGGAGTTGCTGGTGTGATGGTAGTATTTAAACTCTATTGGAAAAAACTGAAAAGTTTTTTTAGAACGAATCCAAGTCCTGAAAAGGATGAAGCATCTCATAAGGAGTGACCCCCATTGAGTCTCATTCCAGACCCTGCTTCTTTTCGCGATCCCAGAGGTAGAGTTTTTAAAAAAGGCCAACGTATCTTTCGACTGATTTTTGAACAGGGGGCAGAAAACTACCAGGTTGTTCGAGACACCAGGTTTGTTTCAAACATGAAAAACCTTGGTAAGATTATAGAATCCATCGAAGTAGACCCTTCCACTCTTGAAACACCCGGATTTCAACCTGAATATATAGTCGAGCACCCTCTTTTACCCTTTATCTCATATCCATACGAGTGGTGCTTTTCCATGCTTCAAAAAGCAGCCTTGTTACACCTAGACCTCCAGTCCCAGGCACTGAAAGAGAACCTGATGTTCTCCGATGCAAGTGCTTATAACATTCAATTCAAAGGCTCAAAACCAGTTTTTATCGATAGTCTCTCAATTCAACCCTATCAGGAAGGACAGGTTTGGGAAGGTCACCAGCAGTTTTGCGAACAGTTC